>NZ_VCMY01000026.1:0-84619 GCF_005924235.1 Mycobacterium sp. DBP42 | reverse complement strand
CCACAAGGGCAAACTGCTCGAACGCCCCACCGAAATCACCCCACCGACACCGCCCTCAGACGGCGATCAGCAAGCCGGAACGGAGGTCGCCTGAAACACGCCGATCCACAGGTATTGACAATTCCTCTAATCGTGCCTCGATCCGCTCGTGTCTGGAAAGCGTTTCACCACAGGACTATTGGGTCGTGCTGAGGGCGGCTGGGATGGGACCTGTTCCGGGTGATCCAACGATTCGACAGGCAGCGGCGCAGTTGGCCGGAGTCCAGTCACACGGCCTCAGCGGCCTGGGTCGCGTGATGCCTTGGCTTTGTGGGTTTCTGCTCGTTCTCCAGGTAGCACAGGTGTGCATCGAGACCCGTCCGGTAGTGCTGCGGGACGTCTTCTTGGTAGTGATCTGGTCGGGACTCACGGTCTACTGGCGGCTGTATCCCCGCCTGATCGACGCGCGCTATGAACTTCTCAGTACACACCAGGGCAGCGACGCCCCTACCTGAGGATTCACCAGTCCCCCAGCCAGCATGAGGGAACGTGAATCCTGGCGGTCACTGGCCGATGTGAAATTCGACAATCCAACGCGGGTCGTCGCGCTCATCTGCAAACGCCGTCTGGGTCTCGCGCACGTGAGGTAGCTCTGCGCCCGGGTCAAGGCCGTGGCGACGCGCGATCGCCACCGCGACGCCGGCTGCATCCACGCCGTCCCAGGATCCGCGGGCGCGGTCGTCGCCGGTTAGCCATTGGTCTGGGCGGCCCGCACGGGAGATACGAGTGGCAGCGGTCTGTGTGGCATCCCACCGGTCGATGTCGAGGTGCACATTCACCGCGACCGTTCTCATAGTTTGTCTCCGCAGGCGAAGGCACAGGCGTTCAGCTGGTCCATCACCGCATTCATTGCGTTGGGCCTAGCTTTCTTGCTGGGTTGCTATTTGAGGTTCTTTGCTGCGCTGCTCCTGTGCTGGCGCCAACCACCACAGTGCATGCCACGGGCGACTGCCGTCGCCGACGAGCATCACCACAACCGCCAGCAGGACTGGCCCGGCGATGAACCTGAAGATGGCCGGCGACAGGTTGTAGGCACTGTGCGCAGCGGCTGTTCCTATCGCATAGGCCGCTACCAGTGATGTGGTCGGCATGCTCCGGTTCAAGGCCTTTCGTCCCACCGCGATGGCGGCGACGAGCCCGCCGCCCGACCAGATCACCACCCAGCCCAGCCACCACCAGACCGAATGGTGATCGGCGTAGTACAGGTGCAACACAAATCGGCAGAGCACGTTTATCGCCACCGCGATAGCCACTGTGTGCCAGCGCGAGGACAGGAAGAGCGCCAGGGCGAAACCAGTGAGCGCGAGCTCCTCCTGGAAACCAGACACGACAGAAACGGCAGTTCCCACACCAGACGGCAACGCGCTGCCGGTAATCCCCTCGCACCACGGTTCAACAGTTGCGACCAGGCGATACGTGGTACTGGCGAAGTTGCAGAAGAACACGAACGTGGCGGCGAGGAACGCCACAGACCACCCTGAAGGGACACGGGAAACCGGTTCATTCTCCGGCTTCGCACGTACATGCAGGAGCGCGGCGAGCACTAATCCCGCGATCACGGCGGTCAGTACTCGGTCAACCACATCGAATCCGTTTGAGGCGATAGCGCTCGGAGCATCGCTGCATTTGAGCGGCCAGATCCATTTGACTACTCCGGCCACCATGGCTGGGCCGAACACTGCGAACAGGCCGGCCGTGTATGCGAGGACCTTCATGCCGTCGCCGCCTGCTCCACGGCTTATACGGTGGACCGCCCACCAGGTGGCCGCGAACGCACCAACCTGGGCGGCTACCACCGCCCACGCAAGCACCGGGCCGCCGCCGAGTTGCACAAGAAAGAGCGCGGCCTGAACGGCGAGGACACCCAGCGCAGTGGCCATCAGCACCGTGCTGCGATCCCACCCCGACCTGCGAATGGATCGACCAACGCTCGCGTCTGACATCCCGCCCCTATCCCCCATCCGAAGTTCTTTGCCAGCAACTTTAGCCAGGGGCGGCGACATGCCGGATGCTCTGTGAAAGCACCCTTTTCACGAACACTCTCCGGTATGGCGAACTGGAGTCAGAGCGAGCTTAAGGGCCGCCCGGGCCCGACTCCCATCTGATCGGCTACGGACCCCAACGGAACTGCGGGGGCGTCGGCCATCCATACCTGTGTGCGGCCTTTGGCGAGATGCTCGGCGCTGGGGTGTACCCGCCATTCCTGCTGCCGGATCATCACGGCGTGGGAGAGTATCTGGGCGTGGAACCGGGTGGGCAGAGCAAGTCCGGTGACGATCACTGATCGCCGGCGGATTTCGGTGAGGGCTCGGGGGTTGGCTTTGGTGACGATCACCTGCCGCCATGGCTTGTTGTTGACTTCGACGATGATCACGGCGTGCTCGTTGAGCCAGCCGCTTTCTCGCCAGGCGGGCAGGATGTAGGTGTCGTCGTCGAGATTGGCCAGGATGAGCTGGGCGCGTTCGAATGCTCCTTCATTGAGGCGTTCGACGTTGTCGGGACCGCGCTGTAGTTGCCTGATGCGTGCCGGCGGGGCGGCGGTGTGACGGCTATTTGCGGCATTGTTACTACCGATCCAGCGGTGCACGGTCGCTGGTGTGACGCCGGCGTATTCCGCGACCGCGTCGACGTCGATGTGACCTGCAGCGTTGGTGCTGTAGCAGTCGGCCAGCATCGTGTTGAACCGTTTACGGGTCCACCTCGGCCCCGGCACTGGGGCTACCCGCAGTGGGTCGGTCACCGCCTGTCTCCGATCCAGAAGTCGCTGATAGTTGCGAATTCCCACGGACTGCCGTGCATGTATCTCGGATCCATGATCTCGGCGAGGTAGTTGAGCAGGCCCTTGTCCCCACCGTCCTCGTAGGCTCTCAGCAGTCCTTCGATCTCAGCAGGAGTTAGTGGGTCACTGCTGACGTCGCGGTCGCGTTCCCAGGCGTAGTTTTCGGGGCCCTGATAGCCACTGATGTGAATTCTGGCGCCGTGCGCGAGTGCTTTGCGGCCGCGGTCGCTGTTGCGGAAGACCTCGGTCGCAGCGCGGCGTCCGGCTTTGGTGCTCGCGGCTCGCCGCGCGGCTGTTTTGATCGCCTTGAGGTGATCGGGGGATGGCTGTTGGCTCCCGTTGGCCCACCGACGGACTGTCGCCGGCGAGACGCCGAGTGCGTCGGCGGCGGCTTTCGCGTTGACTTTCGATCCGCGAGGCCCGTACCCGTAGACGGCTTGAAGCATGCCCATGACGTTGGTCAGTTCCCCCACGTCGGCGTCACGGCGCCCGGTGATACCGCGGTAGATGATGCTGCGCAGGTTGACGACTTCTTGTCTCATCGCTTTGCGGACAGCGGTTTTCGAAACACGCAGCGCTTTGGATGCGTCGTCGATGTTGACGTCCCGGTTGACTGGAGAGCCGTAGTCGACGAGGTTGCTGCCGGTAATCTTGCGTGGCCGGCGACGTGCCATTACTGGCCTCCGTTGGTCAGGGTCGGCAGCATTTCGCGCCACCGGTCAGGCGGGGTCAGGTGCTTTTTGCCGCGGTAGGTGTTGCCGTCGAGGAACTCGAGCTGGTCGGCCAGCAGGGCTGATCCTTCGTGCTTGTACTTGCCGAACGAACGGCCCCACGTCGCGGGCCCGCCCGGCCAAGCCGTCTCGGGGTTGGGGTCATTGGAGACATACAGCACGGAGTCATGGTCAACGGCCACTGGCCAGCGCTTGGCCTTTTGGCCGATGTCGTTGATGCGGTAGGCGATGACCGCGCCGGCTTTGCCGACACCCATATACCACCGAGCCGGGAAGAAGCCCTGCTTGTCTTTCATGTACGTGGCAGATTGCATGGCCCCGAATCCCCTGTTGCGAACGTTCTTCGACTGGTTGCGGGCGGCCTGGGCGTCGGGATCGTCGGTGTCGAGGACAACACTGGCATGGGAGAACCGCTCGACCCACAAACGCAGCACTCGACTGTGGTGCGGCCACACGATGGCTTCCTGGATGTCGGCGTCATACCCGAGTTGGAAAGCCATTTTGAGGCGGTCAGTGGTCACCCACTTGGGCCCGGTGAAGTAGTGCCCGCCGGGATTGAGCAGATGAGGCATGAACCTGTTCGCGTTCTCCGGGATATTCACCAACCAAAAGCCCGGCAAGCGCGGATCGAATTTGGTCCCGCCTGGGTAGTGCACCGGGTCGCCGATCGGCATCTCCACCGAACCCAGGGCCGCGAAGTACGAACCGCTGCGATCGTAGGCATGCACATACAGGCACTGCTGTTCTTCGGCGGTCGGCACCCGGCACCACACCGTATAGTCACGCTCCACGTCGCCCAGCCCGTAGGGCAATTCGGTGGTCGACGGCGCTAGAACGATGTTCTTCCAGTCCTGGACGGTCCAGCCCTTGTCGTCCTTCGACGGTCGCGGGCGGGCTTGCTCCAGAATGTCCAGCCCGGTCACGCGGTCGCTGACTTTGTACGGGAAACCCAGCGCGTCAGCGAAAAGTTGCAGGCGCCGAGCCACCTGCGCCGGGGTTGGCCGTCCCCTTAGGATCGGCATGCCTTTTCTCGCGTCGAGGTCCTCTCCGGGATCGTCGTCGTCGATCGGCTCATCATCGATAGTCAGCGCCGTGTCCAAACCGGCGATCAGCACGACCTGCACCGCGGTCTTATCCGAGTCGTCGCGGAACACCCGCGTCCAAGCCCCCAGTCGGGCAACGGCATTGTCGTCCTTCTTGCCGCCGAGACGCCAACCGTCAGCCACGGCATCGGTGACAAACGGGATGTTCTCGGTCATCTCGTGCAGCAGACTCACCCGGTTCTTCGGCCGCGCTTCGGCCAGCTCTGTCACATCGATGCCGAACTGTCGGCAGGCGGCTTCGGTCAGCCAGATCTGGCCTGCCTCAGCGTAATCCTGCGACAAGGGGTAGCCGATGTTGTAGGTGTAGCCCAGGTTGGCGACGTGACCGACGTGGGTCAGCTCGCCCAGCTTTGAGGTGCCGATGCAAGTGCCGTCGGGCAGCCACAGCCCGTCGGTGTGCAGGACCGCGGCGGCCGGAGCGTTACGTTTGGTCGGGGCGCTGCGTTGGGCGGACGGGGCCGTGGTCTTGCGTCGTCGTGTGGTGGATCCGGCAGTTTTTGCCGGCTCGGGCGTGGTCGACTCTGCGGATTCGGTTCCGGTGGTGGTGTCGGTGGGCGATTCGACCAGTTCCGCGTCGGCGCCGGTCGGTGGCTGGTGGGATGAACCTTCGTCGGTGTTCTGGGTGGTGTCGTCGGCGCACGTTGTCGGGGCAGAGGGCTCCTCGTGGGCGGCAGGTACATCGAGGGCCGCGGTGAGCACGTCTGCGACTTGGCTGGGTGTTTCGGCCAGCACGAGCGCGAGGACTGTCTCATCGGCCAGCTCGACGCGGCGCGTGATTTCAAACCTTCCGAGTCGGGTGTGCTTGTCGGACAAGTCAACCGGCTGCCCGGTCTCCTCGTCGATGCCCAGCGCATAGATCGAGGAGGCGTCGTGCAAGAACAGTGGCGTCGCCCGGTATTCGCGGGAAAGCCTCATCGCTACCCGCCGGCCGCGGAATCGAATGTGCGCGGCGATCGAGGCGGCGTGGGCCGGCTGATAGTGGTGGCGCCAGTCGTCGTGGGTCCATTTGTCCGCTTCGCCCATTGCGGTGATGTAGTCGCGGGCCATCTCTTCGACCATGGCGCATAGTGCGGGGTCGCCAGCGAAGGCCGCGAGCGCGCCGTCGCGCAGCCGCTCCGTCCAGGTGTCCAGGAGCCGGACCTGGTGCGGCCACACGACAGCGGCGTCGATGTCGAGGCGGTCCACGTCCAGGTTCGCTCCGCCGTAGCTGACGTCTTTGGCCAGGTTGTCGAGATCCTCGGTGCTCACCCACGCCCGGGTCGCTTCGCCGGCCCGGATCTGGGGATGAGGGGAGCGAAGCCACTGAGGTTGGTTGATCTGCTCGGCGGCCGGCAGCAGGGCCCGCCACATCCCGAAGGGCCGCTTGGGGGCAGCGGCCGCATCCGCGGCTTGGTGTCCTCGAAGCCGTTGCGGACGGCCGTATCCCAGGCTGATCATGCCGGCTGAGGCTAGGTGCGGGTACTGCTGTTCCAGCAGAGCCAGGTCAACAGCGTGATCGAGCTGCTGTTGGATCGCTGTGGGGGTACCGGCCCAGGCTGGCTGGATCCGCAGGTCGGCGTCCACCCCGGAGAGAAGGTCGCCGGCGTCGGTGAATACCGCAGGTGGCTTCTTATCCCCCGACTTGTCACTCTTAGTGGGACGGGCGATGCGGGCGGCCCGGATGTCGTCGAGCAGCACCGCTCCGGAGCCGTGGCCGCTGCCGGCAGGCAGCACTCCCAGTGCAGCGTGCCATGCGTTCAACCGGCGGCCGAGCTGGACCTGATCGTCGATGATGGTGCCGCCGCCGATCCACGGCCGGGCTTCGACCGCCACTTCCACGGTGACGTGCCGCGGGCCGGTCTCGGGGTGCGCCACGCTGCCAGTGAGAACGAACCGCCCCTCGGGGGCGCCTTTGAGTTCCCATCCCCGACTGATCAGCGGCGCCAGGGTCGGCCCGATCTGCGCCTCAACGTCCTCGGCCGGGTCTTCGTCGGTGGCACCGACGAAGACCCGGCCGCCGTCACCGACAAACCACAGCCGCGCCGGCGCTGGGTCGACACCGGCGTTGGCGGGAAAGGGCTGCAGCAGGTTCTTGCCGACTAAGTAGGTGATCAGCGTTTCCAGCTTGTCCAGTGAGGTCACCGGGCCGGTGAGACGAAATCCGTTGGGCGTGAACGTCCCTTCGGTGTTCAGGATCACGACATGCCGGTCGAGCGACACGGAGGCCTTCATGGTCATGACAACCCACCCGGGTGTGCCCCGTCCGCACTGCGGTCCCGGTAGGCACGGACCTTTTGCCCCACACCCTGACCGGAGATTCCGAGTACTGCGCCAATCTCGGCATAGGTGGCCCCCGCTGTCGCTGCCGCGGCGGCCGCGGGCCCCTCATCGAGGCCTACTGCGCGCAGCAACGCCGCCCTGGTCAGCTGAATCTCCACGGTTTCGGGTGCGGTGCCACGCTCTACGGCCTTGAGCAGCCTGGCACGTTGAGTCGGCGTGTACTTGCGCTGGGCGACGCGTTTCACCCACACGTCAAGCGCGGCATCCAATGAGGAATTGGCCATTCTTGTGGCGAATGATTCGGCCCCTAATTCGGCGGCGGATTGGATCCGGGCCACCACGGCATCGATCGCCGTCACGCCCTCACCTCCAACACCTTTCGCACACCAGAACCCTATACCGGACCATGGCCTAAAACAAGTATTACTTTCTCAACGGTGAAAGTAATACTTTCACATGTTGTCAAGTGCTACTTTCATCGTCAGCCTCAGCGGTGGCCGTTCATCTGCAGGCGCCCGCCTAATCGACACGCGGCCATGAACTACTCAGCACACACCAGGGCAGCGACACCATGGCTGTTCGGGCTCGGACTCAACAGTCCCAGCCCCAGTAACACCTTCGTGAGAACGCGAATCACGGAGGTCAGGCGGCTATGCCGCCACTGGGCGGCCTATATCTTGCTCGCCATCGTCCCTAGGTGGTTCGTCGCGCATGATCGCCGCTAGATAGTCGGCGTAGTCGGCGGCGGTCAGCACCGTGTCGATGAGTATGTGACCACTGCGGGTCATGCTGTGGTGTACGACGGCCAGTGCGGGTTCGAGGGGCCGCTCGGCCAGCCACTTCTTCCAGCGTTCCCGTGCGGCTCGGTACAGCTGTATACGGGTGCGGCGGGTCCGTTCGAGCCCGTATCGACCTGCGATGTCATCCAACGTGGTGTCGCCGGCGGCGACCCATCCGCGACCTCGGCGCAGCAGCCCGGACCGGCACAGTTCGGCGATGGTGTCGTAGGCGCTGCTGATCGACACGTGTGCCGCTGCAGCGATGTCGACCACGGCCCGCAATCCCTGCTCGGTGATGGTTTCGTAGATGCGGCGGTGCTGCCAGCCGAGCACGGACCACGCGGGGTGCACGCCAGAGACTTCAGGACGCCCTGCCGCATCCGGGGTCGGGTCCACGACATCCGGGATGACCAGGGCGTATGTGTCCGCGTCAGGGCCTGACCCTTTTTCTACCAGGCGCACCGGCGACCCATCCAACTCACGCAGCAGTCGAAGGGTTGCCCAGACCGTGGATTCGCTGAGCAACCCGGCCGCCAGAGACAAGGAACGCCCGCCCACTGCCACCTGAAGCTCGCGGACATGGCGGTCCGCGGTCCTGGCCGCGCTCACCGATAGCGCCTGCAAGACCGCAGCCACCGACCAGCGCAGCAGACTCGAACGGAAGGTCGTGTCGCACCAGTGGATGGCGTGGGCGAGCCAGTGCCGCAGGGCTTTGGGGGTGGGGTAGGGGCGCGTGTGCAGTGTCTTGTGCGTGACAGTCTGGAGATAACGACCGCGCTCTTGATGCCAGTGGTGAGCAGCAAGCCAGTCTCGACATAAGAGCCTGTCAAGATCAGAGCGAGCGACCTTGACAGTTCCACCGTTTTTGAGGGCGTAGGCCTGGGCTAATCCCTGCCACGGCCGCCCCGGACTCATTTGTCGACGAACTTCGGACAAGGACGCGCCGCGCCACATGGCATGCACAAGAACCGACATGCGTGCCTCCGAGCGGGTGTGCCAGCGCTTGTCCTTGGGCATTTGGCCGTGCACAGCGAAATCGAGGACTGCCGGAGGAAGAGGGTCGTGCCGCAGCAGGTAGGACGGCAACGTGCCGGTGTCCGCGGCGGCATCCAGATCCTGTCCGACATATCCAGGCGCCGCCGGATCAACCATGACCAACGCAGTTAGCTGCGCAAACACCTCGGGTGCGTTGCGCTCATAGAACGCCGCCGCCGACTCGCCGCGACCACCGATCAATACCCGGAATCCACCCTCGCGGCAACGCGAGCCCGGCACACTGATACTGCCCGTGCGAGCGTTGAGCATGGGCGTCTTATCGAGCGTCGGGCAGCGCGACGCTAACGCGTACAGTAGTGGCCGCACGTCATCGACGGTCAAGGCGGCTTGTAGTGGTACCAAGATGTGGACGCCGCCACTGGCGGAAAGATCAGCGACCCAGCGTGCGCCGCATTCGTTGAGCCAGCTCACGATTCGGCAGAAATCGGCATCCACCGCAGCTGTTCCGTGCTCGCCGGCATCAAGGTCGAATACCAGCATCCGGGTGCGGCCGCGCTTGGTGAAGATGTTGACCGCCGCCGCCACATCAGGAACGGACGCAAGGAGGCTACTAACTCCTTTGAAGCGGCCAGTTTGTGCGCACCAGAGCCGGGTGGAGCGGCGGGCGGCCATCAACGTCGAGAACGTGCGCCACGTTCCGCTCGCCAGGGCCTCGTTGTGAGAGTCCACCGCGAAGGCTTTGCGGTACTCAGTGATGAGATCTAGATTGACTTGAAATTGGGTATGCGAAATCAACGCTACTGTCATTGCAGACAGTCCCTTCAAATGTGAAGTATGCAGTGGCAGCACAAAATCACCGCGTAAACGATTCGGTGATGATGCGCTAACGGCGCACCCTCAACCAGACCATCGCAGTTGTGCTGAAACAGTGAAACCACCTGCAAGACAAGTGGTTACGCAAAATCCGCCGAACACCGCTCAAACGCGGTCATACCGGCGACGTAAAGATGAAATTCTCAAAAAGGATCTATAACGCGGCACCAGACAGTGACTCGCGTGAGCAGGTGTCCCCCTTCCCCTTCTGTAGTACCCGGCGATTACCCACGGTGATGGTCGCATGGGAAGAAAGGTGAAAGCGGGAGACACACCGTCACTGCGTCTACCGAGTGAACGTCCGGTGCAGACATAGGGAACCCGCGAGCCGCCAGCTCAACGAGAAAAGGGCGGGTCTGGTGATCACTCGACCAGACCCGCCCTCAGGGAGACCTCCGGCTTCCGTCTTCGCAGCCCCGGGTCTTTGGGTAATCGCCGGATGCATCGAAGGGGAAAGGTCGTTGAAAGGTTCCCTGCTGTCTTCTCTGCCGATAGTCCTCCGAGAGCCCATACTGTGACCTGCACAATGGGCCTTCGAGTGGCCATCTGGACACCAATATAGGGCCCTTGTGAAACCTCGCCAGTGAGCGACACGCCGAGATGGTCCTCTGACTGCCCAAAGCCCAGGTCGCAAAACTCTATCGATAGTCCCTTGAGTGGCCATTTCGCAGGTCAAGCGCTATCGCGGACATAGCATAGAATCTCAACACGAAAGACCGCGCACGGAGGACCTTCAGGATGGCGAACAGCACCGAGCCCGCGGGCTCGCAGCGGCCTGTTGCCAGCACTGCAGAGGCCCGGACGCTACTAGGCGTCACGCCCAAAACTGCGCGGCGATGGATCAAGAACGGCACACTGGACGGATACGTCGACCTCAGCGGTCTGTACCACTTCTATCTGCCAGCTCGCTATCTCAAGGGTCCACGCGCCAAACCCACGGCACCAGCACCGCTTGATGAGAGCAGCACCCCCGAGGGCAACGACCTTCTGCGTTTCGAGCTTGCCGCCGCCAAGCAGACGATCGCCGAGCTGCAGGATCGTGTGACCACCGCCGAAGCAAAGCGCAGCGAAGCAGAAGCAGCGCAGCGAACGCTGCTGGCCTCCAACGCCCTCACAATCGAGGCCGCCGAGAAACTAAGCGCGGGTAGCGAGCTACTCCGTGAGGGCGGCGCTGATCTATTGAAAGCTATTGAGCTGCAACGCGGACTACTTGCCCAATTCTTGACCCCTGACAACCTGGCGCAGCTACCCGAGCACTGACTGGTCAATATCTCGCAGTGATAGCGGCGGCGTAGCGATACCCAGCGGACTCTTGGAAGGTTGCACCGAGAGCAGCCTCACGAAGCGCTGCATTTCCTAGATCTGCGCCACCGACACAGCGAACTGACCTGGCCTTTTCGGTCCTGGCGTCTGAGATGCAATCGCGCATGAGAAGATGAAATCAGCTGTGAGACACTCAAACTCGCGGATTATCGAGTACGTGCCATGTTGGTGTGGCGGCAGTAATGAAGTTGGTGGGCAACCGTTATCGTCGCTGTCGGCCCGTTTCGGTGTTTGCCGAGGATGATGTCCGCTTCACCGCCGCGGGGGTCGTCACGATCGAACGCATCGGGTCGATGGAGCAGCATCACAACGTCGCTATCCTGTTCCAAGCTGCCGCTTTCGCGCAGGTCAGAGACTTGTGGGCGTTTGTCGGTGCGTTGTTCAGGACCGCGGTTGAGCTGGCTGATCGCCACTACAGGTACGTCGAGTTCCTTGGCCATCAGTTTGATGCTGCGGGAAAAATCTGAGACTTCCTGCTGGCGTGACTCGTATTTCTTCCCGGAGCTCATCAGCTGGAGATAGTCCACGACAATGAGTTTCAGGTCGGTTTTCTGTTTGAGCCGGCGTGCTTTGGCGCGGATCTCCATCATGGTCAGGTTTGGCGAGTCGTCGATATACAGGGGTGCCTCGCTGATCTCGCCCATCCGTCTTGCCATCCGGGTCCAATCATCGTCGCTCATCCGACCTGACCGCATGTCGGCGAGCTTGATCCTGGCTTCGGCGGACAACAACCTCATCACGATTTCGGACTTGCTCATTTCCAGTGAGAACATGACGCTGGCCATCCGGTGCTTAATCGAGCATGAGCGCAAAAAATCCAGTGCCAGAGTCGATTTCCCTACCCCAGGTCTGGCCGCGATGATGATCATCTGCCCGCCCTGCAGCCCACTGGTGATCTCATCGAGGTCGACGAACCCGGTAGGGACACCTTGGGATAGGCCGGTGCCGGACTGGATCGCGTCGATCTCGTCCATGGTGGTCTGGAGCAGGTCGTCGAGCACGACGAAGTCCTCTGAGGCGCGGCGCTCGGTGACGTCGTAGACCTCGGCCTGGGCGCGGTCGACCACCTCGGCGACATCGGCGCCACCGGCCCCTGCGTAGCCGTACTGCACGATCCGGGTGCCGGCGGCCACCAGGCGCCGCATCAGAGCTTTCTCGGCGACGATGCTCGCGTAATAGCCGGCGTTGGCGGCGGTGGGCACGGAGGCGATCAGAGTGTGCAGGTAGGGCGCTCCGCCGACGCGGGTCAACAGCCCGCGCCGGTCGAGCTCGGCGGCAACGGTTACCGCGTCGGCGGGCTCCCCTTGTCCGTACAGGTGCAGGATCGCGTCATACACGTCGGTGTGGTTGGGCCGGTAGAAGTCATCGGGCCGCAGCTTGGCCAGCACGTCGGCGATCGCATCCTTGCTCAGAAGCATGCCGCCGAGTACGGACTGTTCGGCGCTGAGGTCTTGCGGTGGCTGTCGGTCGTCAGCTGCCGACTCATCACTGCGCGTTGCGCGTTGCCGGCCCCAGGTCGGGGCTTCGTCGAGGTCGGTCACGCCAGCATCCCCTCATCGATGTCACTGGACTCGGCGAGCTCAGCGGCGATGACCGGCCAGCATTGGTCACACACCATCGACGCCTCTTTCAGGGGCAGTTGCGGCCGCTCAACAGCGGTCCCGGACCCGCACACCGCGCATCCGCATCCACCGATGGCCAGATCCATCAGAAGGTCGGTACTCAAAGAGGTTGCCGCCGGAATCGTTTCGGAGACAGCATCAGTCGGAACTTCGCCTAGTACGTCGTTGGCCCACAAACGCATACCTGCGGCAAGTTCAACTTCCGGGTACATCCGTCTCGCCCGGCGGCCGGCGTTGGCTAGCGCTGCAACTGGATCGACCACTGGATGACCGAACTTCACCTGATCAGCACGTAACAACCGCTCACGTTCCTGGGCTGTGGTCACCGCGGCGACGTCGGCATACCAACGATCAACGAGGGCCCGGGTGGCTTTGCTGCTCTCAGCTGCGATGACGTGGCCTGCTGGGGCCGTCTTGCTGCGGTGGGCGCGGGCCGCAACCACGAGGCTCTGGGACGTCCCGGCTGGGCGAACCGGTAGTAGTGCCAACCGCGATCGCAGGAACGATGCCGGGTTTTCGATGTGGTTGGGCCAGTCCCAGCCCCGGGCTTTCATGTCGGCGTTCAGTGCCGCGAGCACGGACTTCGCAGTCCAGGCAGTCAGGTCCAGACCGGAATCGGTCAGAGCGTCGCAGATGTGGCCGATGTGGCCTTTGTCCAGGCCGATGCTGCCGTCGACGACACCTGCGGCCAGGAGCTGCACATGCAGGGGCCGTGGCGCGCAGCGCCGGCCCCGCTTCGGTGACCTCTTGGGGGGATGAGAATTTGACCGCCGCGCGCGTGCACGCGCGTTTGGTGATTTAGAACTAACAGGACTTACCCGCCTATCCCTACGGGATGGCGGTAGGTCGCAAACAGCGCCGCCAACGGCAGGTTTCTGCACAGGCTGCGGCCTGCTGATGAGGTGCCAGATCGACGGCCGACGACCGCATCCCGGTGCCGCGGCCGACCCAGTGCCGCGATGAGCCTCGACAGCCAGCCCTGACGCACTGAGCACCGATCGCACGGTGGTCACGGTCCGCCCGGCGCAACCCGCGCTTGCAGCGACCGTGGAGTTGGTGGCCGCACAATTGCGACCGGTCGCATGGTCGGCATGGGCAGCGAGCACAATGGCTGCCCGCAGCACGCGCTCGGGCTTGATATGCCGCCGTGCACATTCAGCAAGACCCTCGTCGGTGGCCAGCCACCCGGACACTTCGTCGAGCCATCCGTCGCGGCTGGTCCACATCGGCAACTCGGCCGACACCGTACCCACACGTTCAATCCACTCGCGGCGAACGCGACGCACCGCCCGCGACGAATGAGAACCGCGTCGCTCGCCTTTGCGAAAACTCGACGTTTCAGCAGGGATTGGAGGGCGGTTTCGTGAACTCCATCGCGCAGAACTTGAGCTGTTTTCAGGGAGAGAACGCGAACGCCCTGATCGAGCGCGCGTGGTACCCTGAGAATGACCATCCACGGTTATTCTCCTCGTTGACACGGGGATCGAGAGATCAAAGTGACGCTTGGCTCTCGCTGAGGCCTCGGAGTTGACGGCTCCGAGGCCTCGACTTTTTGAAAACGTCTCCCCGGAACTCGCCCGGCCCGTGAGGCGTTACGAAAGCTGGTCCAAGACCACCTTTTTCAGGGGCCTGCCCCTTCTCGATCCCACTATCTAGTTGTTTCATCCCCGCCTCGACAGGGACGTCAGTCGAGCTGATTAACCTCCTTGCCCAACACGTGATCTCTCCATGCGACTCCGCCACGAATCGATGGACTTGAAGTCGGCCTGCCCAGACACGGCATCGATCCAGCACCGACCCGTGATGCACGGTTCTCAGGACGGATTGGCATTACGCTGTCGCCTCCTGACGCCCGCCCGCTTGCTGCAGTTCTTGAAGGGCGCGCTCCAGATCGGCGAGCACACGCTTGGTGTTGTCGATCGGCGTGTAGTAGCGGTTGGACAGTTCGCGCAGCGCCCGGTCAATCGAGCCCGCCGCGCGCACAGCCCTGGCGATGAGTGTCAGCTCGGGCATTCCGATCCATTCGGCGCCGGGCCGGATGTAACCGCGCGACTCTGCGCCCCAGTCGATTCGGCCGCCGAGCGCGGTTTCGATGCGCTTGAGCTTGTCGGCCAGCTCAGCAGCGTCCGGTGTGCCGCGCTGTTTGAGTTCGTGTTCGACGCCCTCCTGGACACGGCGGTCTAGCTCGGCCCAGGCGTCCTGCTGGGCACCAGTGTGGGCCGCCTCGATGGCCTGGGCACGGAGGGTGTCCTGGCGGGCGAGCACGCTGCGCACGGCGTCCCACGAGGGCCGATGCACGGCGGGGTCCTTGCGGGCGGCCTTGACCGCTATGTCCATTCGGGTCCTCGTGCGCCGGCCGGGAACCATAAGCCCCCACCCGGCGGGCAGTTCGCCCTCGCGGACGATGGCCGGATCGCTGACGACGAGCCACCATTCGTGGCATTCGTAGGCCCAGGCGTCGGCCTTGCCGGGTTTCTTGAGCTCGTTGAGCCAGTCGCTGCGCGAGATCTTGAGTTCGTGGCCGATGAGGATTCGGCCGCTGCTGCTGGTGAATCCGGCGAAAATGGCATCGCAGCGGCTACCGGCGCCCCAGTTGCCGTTCTGGCCGACCTCGGGAAGGAACACACCGCCTGGCATGTTGAGGCCGGGCTTGATGTAGTGCCGGTGCAGCAGGGTCAGCAGGTTCGCGGTCTCACCCATTGGCGATCACCTCTTCGAGCGAGATGCGTTTCCACGATCGCCCGACACCGGGCGTTGAGATGCGGCGGACGGCGCGGATCTGATCGGGCGCGAGGATGGCGGAGTGCGCGCGGCCATCAGGGGTTGCGCCAACGACGTAGGCGGTCGCGTACACGGCGTACCAGTCATGGGCTGGGCGGCCGTTCGGTTCACGATCGGTATCGGGCATGGGGATCCAGCCGCCGCAATCGCAGCTGGAGTCTGGGCAGGCCGCGCCGCGGTGGCTTTCACTGATCGGGTCACGGTCGGCGAACCGCAGCATCCGGCCAGCGATCATCGGGCATGCATGCGATACATAGGCGGCGCATTCGGGGTGCAGTGGTGGTTCTTCGAATTGCAGGGCGGCGAGCTGCCGGGGCCCACCGATGAGGACGAACGGCGGCCGCTCGATGGGTCTGCTACAGACTTGGCAGAGGCCTTCGAGGTAGCAGCGTTGCGCGCGGCTGTCGTGTTGGGCGCGGAAGTCCACGCCACCGTCTGCGAGCTGGACGTTGATCCACGGAATAACCAGTCCGCCGATGGTGGGCCGAGATTCGCACGTCGCTGGTATCGGAGGCCGGACTGTTTCAGTGGTCTGTGTCTTAGGCATTGGTCATCCATTCGTGCGCCAATTTCGGCGGCCCCGCCAACGTGATCTGGGCAGGCAGCATGCCAGCTGCGGGATCGCTCATCGTTTCCTCCCGATTGATCCGCATGTGCGGCTTTGAGATCGAACGCAACACATGGCTTCAGCGGTCAGCATTTGTCACCGCCGAGGTGGAACAACGCCGGCTGCTCAGCGATCGGCCGGTTCGACCAGAGCACTTCAGTGCGTGCCTGATTCGCACCGTTGCTCTGACCTGTCATGGTCGGAATCTCAAGGCGAGTCCAGTCGGACAGCGCGCTGTCATAGAGGTCCGAGGGATACCCGGACAGCACCACCGCGGCCCGGCAACCACGCAGCGCCCGGAGCAGTTCAGCGTGATCGGCCGGATCGGGCATGTCTAGCCGGTAGCCATTGCCTCCACCGCCGGTACTACGCGTGGTACCCAAAATTGGCGGATCCACGTACAGGCAGCACTTGCGGTGTGCCCCATACTCTTTGATGACCGTGAGTGCAGGCCTGCATTCCAGGCTGACCTGACGTAGGCGCTCTGCGCCGGCAGCCATACGGTCGACGTAAGCGGCAAGGTATCCCGGCATTCCGGTCGAGTTGCCGCCCGGGTTCACGTAGTAGCGCCAACCGCTCGATCGCATCGTGCCGCCACGCGCCTGGCTGATCTGGACCCATACAAGCCGGGCCACCTCAAGGTCATCCAGACCTGCAAGATCGGTTGCGCGCGCCGCAACAAGCTCGGCACGAGAATGAGGAGTAAGCGCGCAAACCCGTGCGAGCTGCTGCGGCTGGTTGCGAAGCACTCTCCAGAAGGTCATGAGCAGACCGTCGAGATCGTTGACGGTTTCCATCCGACTGGGCGACTTCGCCAGCAGCACCGAGAGTCCTCCGGCGAATGGTTCGACGTAGTGCTCGTGCTCGGGCAACAGCGCGGCAATCTTGGAGGCCAGACGGGTCTTTCCGCCGTAGTAGGCCATCGGTGGCGCGGTCATGCGACCTCCCCCAGCTCGACACTCACACAGTCGATGCAGATCCCGAACCCTGCGTGCGCGCAACGGGTGAACTCGATGCCGCAACGGGAGCAGCAACGGCGTGCTGCGTGCTCACTGTCGGCGATCCCGTACGAGTCGCGATGGTTTCCCGCAGTCGAACTCGGCTGCCTGGATTCATCTGCGTGGAGTGTCAAGAGTTTCAGCCAGAGCCGGTCGTCATCGGTGACCGGCTGGTACGGCGCACGCACGGGAATCATGTCGGCGGTGACGTCGAAGATGCTGACGGCAGTCATGCGGCAACCTCGCTGTGCAGCGCATCGCGTAGCCGGCCGCTGACCCAGGAACCGACCGGTGGAGAGACGGCATTGCCGTAACCGTCGACCTGATCACTTGCCGATCCCCAGACAATGAAGCTGCCGTGGTAGTCGCCGAAGTCCACGTCGAACCCGCAGCCCCTGCCCACCTCGTGCGAGGCCATCATGCGGAAATAGCAGTCCTCCAACGACAACTCGGACAGCATCGCGCGCCACTCGGCCATCAACAGTCCGGTGTTGACTTGCGAGGTTTGCGCACCCAACGGATCGGTCAGCGGATGCGGCGCCGGGAACTGCCCAGGCGAGGTGCCATTCTGCTTGAACCACCCTGAGAACAGCAGCGACTGCGAGGGCGAACCGACGATCGTCCCGAGCGGATTGCTGACTGGATGTGCCCGATATTGCGCCTCGTCGATCGATCCGTTGTTCTTGATCAGCCCGGCCGCGGTGAACAGTCCGGGGATCTGGTCGGCCGTTACTGTCGGCATGGATTCGGAGTGCGTGGTGGGCACCGTGTTCTTCCGGAACGGAACCACCCCGGCCGACAGCAGGCTCAGCGTCTCCGACCCTCCCTGGGTCGGCAGTGGTTCGTCGGCGCCGCGCGGTGCGCCCTGGTAGTTGTTGACCGCCAGTAGCACGGCCTTTTCGTGGGTGCTGGTGACGGTGTCCATCGGCAGCGTGATGTGCTTGCCGTCACCGTTGTGGCGGTGCGCAGCCATGACCTGCCCGGTTACGGCGACCGGCGGGGTGATCAGACCCATGGTGTTCGTTGCGGGTTGTGTCCACAATGGCTGGCTGAGATCCCGAGTGCGGCAATCCGATCCAGGTCGCTCGAAGGTGTTTCCGGCCGCGACCATCACCGCGCCGGTAGACAGGACCGCAGTCTCTTGCTGGCTGGTTTGGGTCGAGAGCGGCTGCCACGGATGACGCTCCGATCCGCGCTGCGCTTTCGCTGGCATCAAGACCGCCGGGAATTCGGCGAACCTCTGCCGGCACCGCTCTGCCCGCGCCATCGTCGATGCGGCCAGCGGTTTTTTCCGGTCCCCGATGCGAGTGCCAAGGTTGGAAAGGTCCAGGGCCGCCAGCGACGGCGCCGAGGGTGGGATCACGATGCGCCGGCAGCGTGGGCAGCGGTACTCGTACTGCTTGCCGTAACGTACGGTCCCCGACGGCGGGACCCCGGTCTTCCAGGTCCATACCGCCTCAACCACCTCGTCGCAATGTCCGCACCACGACGGCGGCCGATGGTCGAGATTCGGGGTGGGGATCCGGGCATCCCACATCGCGATATAGAGCCGGTCTCGACTTTGAGGTACCCCGAAGAACATCGAATTCAGATACAGGACACGGTATTTGTAGCCAAGCAGCTCGAACTGCTTGATCCACCAGCGGTAGGTAGAGCCGTCACCGATTTTCGGATTCCGGGGCAGGCCGGGGCCCCATGAGGTCAACTCCGTTGTGCACTCGACGAGAATCAGCCGCGGGTGATGCTGTGCGGCGTAGTGCAGCACGCAGTTCGCGGTCGCGCGGTCGCGTTCGGAGCGGGTGACCCGCTCGTCGAACTCGGGATCGTCGAGGTCGAACAGCGACAGGCCCTGTGCGTACGCCTTCTGTGTGTTGGCCTGCGAGTGGTTGACGCAGCTCACCCCGGCGCACAGCAGATCGGCAGCCGGAAGGTCCCGCGCAGAGTGGTAGTCGGAGGCCTCCTTATTGACCAGGTCGGCGATCCAGTGCTCAGCCTCGGGGTGATTGGCTTCGTGGACCTCCACCTTGTAGCGGTTGTGGTTGGCCGCCATGATCGTTTCGAAGCCGGCCTCTTTGATACCGGTGGTCAGTCCTCCGAACCCGGAGAACAGATCGACCGCAACCAGCGAGTCATGGCGGAACCTGCGCGGCCGCACAGCTGGGCGATGCTCAGCGATAGATGAAGTCATGGCCTGCTGACCTTGTCGACGATCGCCCAAATGGTGTTGCAAACATCGACCAGCGTTGGAGCGGCGGTGTGGGATTGTGCCCACCTCTCGGCCTCTCGCTGGACATGTGCGCGGATCTCATTCAGCGCCGCGGCGTACCGCTCGTGCTCGTCAACCACACGTTTCACGTTCGGTGGGATAGCCAGGTCCTCCGTCTCGCGATCCAGCCCGACCATTTCGGCGATGTCGGCCAAGTGTTCGCCGAGCACCAGGGCAACAGTCGCCATGTGGTCGGCTGTCTCGACGAGGGTGGGCTTGTCGAGAGCGGCGAGGTTTCGGAGGCGGACTTCCCGCGGGTATATGCCGTCGTTCGTGAGGTCACCAGAGTGCCTGGAGGGTTGGTTCTCCGTTGACCAGCTCAGCGGGTCATGGGCGGGGATGCCACGCAGTGTCAGCGGTTGACCTTCGGCAAGTTCGTTGCGCCACTGCCAGACTCGTTCATCGAACGAGTCGCCTGCGTCGAAGGCGGCGACGAGATCACGGGCCGCGACGTCGGCTACCGTCGGGTCGATTTCCCGAACCACGGCCAGCAGGTAGATCAGACCGTACCCTTGGACGCTGGCTGATAACTGGGCATGCCAGGCCTCGTTGTTCGTGTCGTACAGGTCCGACTCTCGGGTGGCCGTGCTGTGCTGTATCCACCACTGCAGCTGCTCGGCCAGCAATGTGGTCGCGGGCTGGCGTTTCCGGGCGGCTTTCATCTCCGCGTCGTCGCCCCAGAGGGGGGCTGGGCCGTCGTAGGCATCCGCTAGTTGCCACTGCCGGATGATCTGCGCGGCGCCTTGCATATCGCGAGTTCGATTCGGATCAGTGAAGTCCCAATCGAACTCGCCTAGCTGCTGTGCCAGCGCGTTGAGGCGTTCGAAGCTGTGGCTGACGGCGACGGACTGGCCGGTGAACGTGTGTGTCAACGCCAACTTGCCGGTGAGGACGACACGGCCGTGCTTACCGCGGCCAAGCATCGGCGTCACCACCAAGTGAGAAACATCCGTTGGCGCCGCCGTGACGTCGACTGTGATACCCGCGAGTCTGACTGTCTGGGTGAGGAATTCGTTCATGCCAAGTTGCAATTGCTCGGTCATGTCAAGCTCCAATTGATCTGGAAATGGACTCTTGATGGAGGTCGAGCCTCGAACGCGTCTTGATCCCGTCCGTGGCATCTGGCGTCGTCGGGCTCGCAGTGTGTGGGCAGCCGTGGTTCTACTCGCGTAGGTGGATGATGATGAGTGGTCACGAGTTCACTCACTGGCCTCTGTGTTTGGGCGTGCCCAGGGACGACACTGTGCGCCGGAGGGCGCTGGCCGCACCAGCAGTTCCGCCATCCAGCTGGCCATATCAAACTTCCCCTCCGGACACCGCGGTCCGCGCGGTGAACACCGAGGTGTGCACGTCCTCGGCCGGCACGGTCAACCGCTCATTGGTAGACAGGTTGTCCAGCTGCAGAGCACCGTCGTCGTCGACGCAACAGACCCGGTAGGCGATCTGGAAGCCGTTCTCGGCCTCGTCTCGCAGCTCGACGAGATCACCGACACTGAACGTGCGACCGCGAAAATCGCTCGGCTTCCAAGACCCCACGATGTGCTCCTAACTGGCCTGGTGCTGCTGATCGGACGACCGTGTGTGCTCGGCGGCGAGCAGAGCGGCTGCCAGAGCGTGTCCTTCGGCTGGCGACGGACCGTCGTCGTCCCAGTCATCGAGGTGGATGCTCACCTGCTTCCAGCGGTCGAGGATGACCGACGACTCGCCAACGTCCCACACTGATTCCTGGAAATGGGAAAAGCTCGTTGGCTCAGGCAGTTTCACGACCGCGTACCCGGCAGCGGCGAGCGCCAACAGGTGCGCTTCGATCGCCGCATCGGCCATCGACAGGTAAACCGCTTGGATATGCTCGTGCAGTTCAGCCAGCGGTGCGGTCAACGGCATGTCTGTGTCCGCTTCGCGGATCGCCGCAGCGACCTTCTCGCGCCCGTCCTGCCTCGTCATCGGTAGTTCTCCGATGCGACATAGAACCCCACACCCGTGTCCGGATCGATCCACATGCACGGCTGGCCATCGGCGTTACCGTCCTCGAACTGGCACATCGGCAGAGTGGGCGCTGGGGTAGCCGACGGGCCGCCAAGCAGGGCAATGACAAGCAGAGTGAGCACAGTGCTGTCCTTCCGAAGAGATTTAGTGAGCGCCTGGTGTGCGCTGAATCAGCGTTACTGGGAACGAATTAGGGTGATCAGGTGTCACACCTGCCCACGAAAAGCTCTTCGCCACAGGGTCTGTGACGACAGCCCACCCGTGGCGGACATCATCGGGACGGTAGTGGCCGGCACTGCTCGAACCATCCGGTCGCCGTTGCAGGTCATAGCCGTTGACTGCCGCCGCGAACGACGCCTTGTCCCAATGCCCGTAGCCATAGACACCCCCACCGGAGTTGTCCTCGACTAGAGGAAGAATCCGCTCGGTGACATGGTCGATCAGTTGGAAATCCTCGGCTGTCAACGCCGGCCCAATCTGTGCACAAGACTCCGTCACGTTGTACTCCGACCACTGATACCGCCGGCGCCGGGGCTGTGCCGTACACCAGCCCCTGGCTCCAGACCAGCCTTCGGCACGGCCCGGTGCGGACGCCCAAGCCAGTCACTGAGTTCATCGTGTGCCCACCGCTGCGACTCATCGACAGAGCAGCTGCGTGGTGCGACGTCCTCGCGTGGGTAGTAGGTCACCGCGCCACCGCACACCGCGCACACATCGTGACGTTTCATCGGTTTGTGCGACGCAGTTCGGCGCCGGCCTCCCGCGTGAGCAACCGACCTGCTACCTGCGTTACGCACCGACGTTCTACTCATGCCGAGTCCCCGTGCCGTATCGGCACCACGCTCATCCGAACCGGCGCCATCGCAGCCACTGTGGCACTGCTCATTTCGGCGATGAACCGCACTGACATCCAAGCCACCCGGGCTGCCAGTTCACGAACAGGATCGTCAAATCGGACAGCGCTCCACAACGCGTCGTATTCACGCTTTAGGAACCCGAACCCCTCGTGGCTGGACGCCAGCATCCGGCCGTGCGGCCCCACCATCGAGCGCACTGCCTGCGCGTCCGCAACCGCAGTGCGGCCGCGTACACGCGCAGCGCCGGCGGGTTCGCACAGATCAGCAATGAAGCGGACAGCCATCGCGCCGACCTGGGCAGCCTCGGCCCTGGCCCGCCCAATGTGGTTCGCACGGACTTCGTCCCACAGGTCATCGACTTTCTCGCCCAAGACCGCGGCGCCCTCTTCGTACGACCGCCAGATGGTCGGATATTCCGCCAGGCTGCGCAGCCATTCGTCCCAGACCGCCAATTCGGCGTGACGGTAGGGCGCCTCGGGATCGCTGGCAGTGCATGCCGGTGCGATCAGATGTGGTGTCGTCATGCCGGCACCACCCAAGGGTTGATGTCGAACGCCCGCGTGCAGTCGCCGCAGACCTCGTCCCCGTGAATGCATGCTGCCCCGCAGATCATGCACCCGCCGGTGCACCCCCGGCAGGCGAAAACTCCCTCGACTCGCACCGGCTCAACCGGCGGCTTACCGCACATCGGGCACTCATCGAGCTTCGACGTCGACCGATTGGCAAGACTTATGACTGCCGCGTTGGTTGCGGGAACGGCATTGGAAGCGAAGTCAGCGCAGTTCAACGATGCTGATGGAACTTTTTGAGGCGTAACGCTTGATTCCGCTACCGACAAGCCTCTACCCTGAATATGACCGAGCAAGTCACACTCTCCTCTGTTTTCGGGGAGACCCTGGACGTAGAAGGTTGCAGCTTTACGTCCGGCCTGAGATGCCCCCCTCGTGGGGGCTTCTCTGGTTTTTGGCCAGAGGGTCTCTAATGTCTGGGAAGACTCCGCCCAGGCTCGGTCTGTTCGGGACCGACCAGGCGCAATCAGGAAGCAACGTCCACAGCCCCCTTTCCCCCGCTGCGCTCAGCAGCCCGTGATCGCGCCAGATGCAGAGCAGCCGAATCCGCAACTGCCCAATGAGTTCTGGCCTGCCCCTGATGGCGGATGCTTTGGACAGCGCCATCACGCCGCAACGCCCCAAGGCTTCGGTAAATCGGCTCGGAATGAATGCCGCCAAACCCCGCGTCGATCAAGCCAACTCGCAACTCTGCGATGGTCATCGCGCGACCAGCGGTCGACAAGATTTCGAGAACCACCGTTTGCAGCTGCCCACGCACCCCCCCGCCTCATGCTGCGTCTGACCTGCGTGTGCGGCGTGACTGTCGAGTGCGTGGCGCGCTACCACCAGTGGCAGCGATGTGCTCAAGCTTCTGGATGCGACGGCGATAGCGGCCCGCCCGGTCCCCCTCCACGAAATCTATTCCGGCCCAAAGGCCGATCAGCCTGTAGTCGCCATCGGCGTGCAACTTCAACGCTTCATTCGCGCACCACTGGCGAAACGGGCACTCGTTGCAGATCTCGACCAGATACGGATAGAACCTCGGCTCTGTCCACACATCCGGATCATCGGAGGCAACGCGGCACGGCGCCGGTCTGTCGGTATTGGGAACCAACATGCCGCCGTGCTCGGTGACGACCGCCGGGGCACTCACAGTCGAGCCCGGCGTATGCACCTCGTCGGGTGGGGCGCATTCATCGACCTTGGGCAGGTCCGCGTCGCGTTTTACCTGATCGTCCTCGAATAGGCACAACTGATCACGATGAGCCTCGGTCGCTGGAAACGTTAAAAGTCCAGCGGTTTTGCCTGTAGGTCGACCACTTTCCTCACCGTTCACGCTGATCCCCTGTCCCCGTTACCCGTGTCCACTTCGAAGGGGTGTCATCCACCCGCCCTACTAGTAAATATCAGTTTCGTATCAGTCCGTCAATGGAAACCAACCATGTCCACTGTGTCGAACCGACCCTGTGGAGTTGTTCACCCCCGCCGTCTGGAGACGTGTGGGCGTGCTCAGGGTAAGCACATCAATATCTACTAATCAAGCGCTAGAACAGAAAAGGTGACGGAGAGTAGATAACCGGCCGGTGCCCGTCGCTGAGCCCGGGGCGCGTTGTACGCAGGTAGATGGCTGATTCTCTGGTTTTCGCAATCAAAGAGATCTCATGCGTAAGATCAACAGAATCACGTTTAGAACGCATCTGAGGGGTTCGGGTAACGAGGAGTGGAGCCCGGTCTGCGAAGGTAACTGCAGGTAGATGAGAAATCTAGACCGAGAGGCTATCAACTTCCATTGGAATCGCTACATGAAAATCACGTTTACTCCGGGTCTGGCGTGTCGTCTAAGCGTGATATCGCTACAGAAAACGTGACTCGGTACGATTCCCCGCATGATGACCGCGTCGTCGAACCGCCTCGGCGTGCCTTGACGTTCAAAGACGCTGGCGAAGCTCTTCGGCGTTTGCGGACCCGCAGAGGGTGGACCCTCGATGAGATGGCTGCCATGACCGGGCTCGCCAAAATGTCGATTAGTCGCGTCGAGCGAGCCACCAAGGTGCCACGTCCCTCAACCATCACGCGACTCGAAAACGGTCTTGGCTGGAAACCCGGATCCTTCTATCGGTTGGCCGAGGCCGGCGACGATGACGCGGCGCTCGATGAGCTCGTGGACAGCTTCACTGCCGGATCAACCGAGGCTACGACCATGCTTCCGGTTCGCAGGATCAAGGGTTCTGACGTCCTGGTCGCTCACGTCGAAGCGACTATCGACATGGTTGACGCGCTCATCGACCAGCTGCCCCCACCGAGTAATTCAAGGTTCATGAGCACGGTCAATGCGGCGTTGGCCCAATGCGCCAAGGTGACGGTACTTACGGCGAGTTCCTGGCGGATGTCCGCTGTCACAGACAAAGAGATGACTACTCGTCTACTGCAGGCGGTCCACGATCTTGAAGCCAAGCGTCATCTTCTACTAGAGCGGATCCCAGATTCCACAGCCGCCCGTTTGGACGCCGCTTGCAGGCAAAGCGGACTTCCCGACGGTTTGATCAGCGTTCTGACCGGCCTTACTACGGACGAGATTTGGTCGGTTCGCTCAGGTGGGGCGGTGCCTGAAGGTGCAAACGCTCGCGTTGCGGCGTTCATCAAATCCCAGCTTGGGTAAGTCCGGCCCGGTCGCTGCGGTAGCATCAGTTTCCATTGTTGGCCGATGACGAAACTGTGGAGCCATGGATAGCAGCGAACCTGAGTCGATCGGTGAGCTGGATGGTTCAGATCTGGCGGCCAAGCTCAACAAACTCTTCGACACAATGCACCCCCGCGGAACAGCGCCAGTGTCGAACTACGCCGCGGCCAAGGGCATTGAAGAAAAGACCGGAGTAAGCATTACAGCGCAGTACCTCGGCCAGCTGCGTGCCGGTAAGAAGCGAAACCCCACGATGCAGCACCTGCGTGCTATCGCCGACTACTTCGGGATCTCAGCGAGCTATCTTCTCGAACCGGGGCCAAACGAAGATATCGAGTCCCAGCTTGAAGTACTTCGCGTCATGCGCGATGCCGGCGTGCGTGATATCGCATCTCGTGCTGCTGGACTGTCTCCCGAGGCATTAATCGGTGTCGCGGCGATCATCGACCGCGCCAGGGCGCTTGAACAGCTTCCGCCTGTGGCTCCCCCCGCTGGAACTGAATGAGCCTGAGACGTATGGGAAATATCCGATACAAGCCCCATAAATCCCATACGCCGTCGCCGTGCGGTGCCCAACACTCAACCGAGTTGTTCGACACGCTTTAGCCTGGAATGTCGTACACCAGCCGGTAGGAGTCTGCGGACATGACGGAGTCGCAAATCTCCAGGACCCGCTCTTTCGGTCCGGCTGAGAACGCTTTCCGCACAGTGCGAATGACCGGCTGACTCGACCCCACCGCAATCCTGTCCATCTCGTCGATCAACGGCAACCGCGCCTGCACGGTCTCCTGAAACCTTCCGATCTGATGACCGGACTCCTCCAGGCGCGCGTAGATCCCGCCGTCTCCGGTGTCCCGACTCATGATGGAGGTGCCCTCGGCAAGATCCAAGGGAATGTAGGACACCGACCACTGCAATGACTGACCTGCAATGACGTACTGGCGTGAGCGTCGAACGACCTTGCTGCCCAGCCAGTCTGAGTCGGCGTGATCAACCTGTTGGGCGAGCTCCGCGTCGAACATGACGATCGACACCTGGACTGCGTCCACGACCGGCGTGATGCCGGCTGACTTTGCATCGACCGCGTACGGACCCAATCCCTGCTCGCGGTACTTGCGATGTAAGCGGTTCGTGGCCAACCGGACAATCGGCGGAGCTTTGCGCACAAATGTGCCACTCCCCCGCCCTGAAGTAATGAGCCCTTCGTTGCTCAAGACCTTGAATGCATCACGCACTGTCAACCGACTCACTTTGTAATGGTCAGTCAATTCAATAACGGTGGGAAGTTGTTGCCCCGGACGGTAAATCCCGTCCATGATTGCTTTGCGTATGGCGTCGGCAACCTGGTGCTGTTTAGTCTTGCGCCCACCATCCTCGATAATTCGATGCGGAAGCCGAATAGCAGCACTCATGAAAATAATACTAACAGCCAAACATCGCGATATATCCGCTAATAAAATGCCGCTAAATCAGCGTAGTGCCGTCGTGGTAACGAATCACTGTCTCGCCGAGGGAGTTCACCGCGTCCTCGACGCGGATGCCGAACACCGGAGACATCCAGGACGCTGCTTCCTGCGCACGCACCCACCGCAAATCCTGGGTCTCTGCGCTCAGTCGAAGCTGCCCCGACAGTGCTGTGCAGTGAAAGACCAGCGCAACGACATGCGCTCGCATGTTGAGGTAGCAGCCGGTGAACAGGGTTGGCTCAACGACGAGCCCGGTCTCTTCGAGAACTTCGCGCGTAACTCCCTCAACGAAGGTCTCCCCGCGCTCCAGAATCCCCCCTGGCGGCTCCCAGTTCCCGTTGTCTGCACGCTGCGTGATCAGAACGTTGTCTCCATCGACAACGACACCGGCAACGCTGACCGAAAACCCGTTAGGTGCGCAGATGAAGGAATTCGCCAGGCCTGCGCCCAGATCCACAGTGCTCACACCAGTTCCCCTTCTAGATCTCCGCGACGAGTTTGCGTCGACGCCTCGTCGGTCGACACACATACCTGGGGCTGGCCGGATCGTATTTCTCCATATCGGGGCTGGGAACAATTTTTCCGCTCGAATCCCTTATGTCGAGAGCGACACGTTCCATGCGCTGAATCTCCTCAACGGTAAATAGGTCGAAATCGATATACCCGCAGTCAGGCTTACCGTTCTCTTCCGCTGTCACCTGAGCCTCAGATTTCTCGTCGATTTTGAACCACTGGCGAGTGTAGAGGCGCGGAACACGGTCAGAAACTTGTTCTTTAAAAGGCGCCCAATGCTTCTCGGTATCTGGCGGCAGTTTCGGATTGTTCCAATGCTCGCCGGGGCTGTAGCCGAGGTAACCCTGATATTCGGTGGCATCCGCGGCGCCCGTGTCAGGATGGACGGATGCGACCAGGCAGCGCCCTTTGTGCTTTGGGTCCATCGACTCGCGGATCATGCGCACCTTGGGCCGCACTGAATCTTCAAAGCCCTTGTCCACGGTCATGTCGTTGGGCTTGCCCAGCGAAATCGTCAAAGGGAGGTTGGAGCACCACACGCCTGGGACTGAGGTGTCGCGTGCATCCTGGGAAATGACCATGACATGGACCCGCAGTTCGCGACCGAGTGAGGTGATCTCGGTGACCATGTCTTCGATTGCCGCGGCGCCGTCCTTGCCGAGCGCGTTTCTCCATTTCATCCGCATGCCCTTGATCTCATCCATCACCAGCAGTACTGGTGTGAACGAGTTCCAGGTCTCGGGGTTGTCGATCTTGTCCTGCAGGGAGCCTTCCTGGCGTTCCTGCAGGATCTGGTACGCCAACACGATCGCTCCGACGTAGGCCATTCCGCGAGTTGTCGAACCGAGCCCTACAGCCACCGTCCCCGGGACAGGCAGGTTGTGATCCTCAGGGTGTGGCGCGAAGTAGCCGGCATAGTCAGCACCTTTGCCGTCGGCCAAGATCAGCATCCAACCCATCGCGCGGAACTGTTCGAGCCAACTGCGAATCGCAACAGACTTGCCCGCGCCGGTCTCGCCGATCACCTTGATATGAGCCATCGCCTCCATGCACACGCCGACAACGCCGCTGGCTGCTACGCCGAGCTTGACTTCCCATCCGATGTAGCGTTTGCGAGCCTCGGCGACCGAGGAGATCACCGGCCACATCGGGGAAAAGCACAGCTTCGGGATGCCAGATTTGCGTGACGCGCCGAAGGTGTCGCTGCGGGGGTCGAATCGGAATGTCCAAATACCCCCGGCGCCCTTGAGGAAGGTGGTCTGGAGTTTTTGCTGAACAGCGGTATCGGTGAGGAACCCTGGCTCAACACACCGGAAACCCCACGACACCAGCCTGTGCGCACCATTGCCACCGTTCTCGAACTCGGTTGCAGCGATATCGAGCGCCAGCTTGTACGGGAACTTGGCGGCGGCCAGCCGTATCAAGCGACGAAGGTCTTCGTGAAGTGCCCCGCGCTGGAGGAACTGCGGGGGCAGCGAAGCCAGATCTATCGGTTCGGCCAACCCCTCAAAATGCGCTTCGCTGATGCTGACATCTGCGCCGTCAGGCCCTGGCGGCGTCGGAACTCGTCGACCCGACTCGACAGCGAGCACCACAAAACCGAGCAGTACCAGCGGCACAGCGAAAGTCCTGCCCCAACCGAACTGCAACCCGACTCCCAGGCCTGCAGCGACGCTCGCGGCACCGAGGGTGTTGATGTGAACGTGAACCGCACGGGCACTTGCGAAGGTGCGCTGCGTGTGTTTGCGGCCGTCCTCGGTAGTGACCGTCTGCGTTTCGTATTCACTGATCGCGTGAGCCAGCACACACACCGCGGCCAGCGCAGCGGCATCCACCAGAAGCGTCTCGAGTGTCCACCCGACCGCCGGATACGACCACGGCAGGCTGAACAGATGGGTTTGGCCGGCAGGCGAGAGCATCCCGAACCGGCACCACAGCGACGAGAACGCGTTCGAGTAGCAACTGAGCACCCAAGCCCCGACCAGCCCGGCAATCGCAATCACGCGGCAACACCAAGCTTGCAACCCCAGCGCACAAGCCAAGGATTGATCAGCTGACCCACCGTCACCGAGGGGTCGTCGTCGGACTGGCCAACGACGACCGCAACGGCCGTGACGTCCCCGGTACCCGATACCGCCCACACAGGCCCGCCGGAATCGCCATGATCGACCGCGGCGCGAAACGCGACACGATCATCGCTGACCGCGACCAACGCTCCACAGCTGACACCAGTTTGCCCACCGCGCTTACAGACGCGGATGGGCGGATCATCCAGCAGGTCCTGGGCGGTCGAAACTCCCGCGGCGCTGATGCCATCGCGGGTGGACACGCTGTGGCCTAGATCGGTCGAGATGGCGACCGTCGCAATGTCGGTACCGTGGAGCACCGTGTCGTGTCCGGAATTGCGGGAATCAACCCAGCTGGCAGCCTCGTAGGCGTCGCCGGTCGCAGGATCGCGAACAGCGATTTCCGGCCCAGTGCGGCAGTGACCAGCAGTCAATGCCTGAAGCTGTCCCGTCGGCGAGACCACCAACCACCCGAGAGTGCACGTCGACTGAATCTGGGTGTCCCGGTTGACAACATAGATCGACACCCCAGGCTGTAGGCGCACACCCGGAGTGTCCGCCGTGCATACCGGTGCCAGCCCCACCCATGACGACATCGCCAGCGCCGCGGCGGTGAATGCCTTACGGAGCATCACCGCACCAAGCTCAAGATGTCCAACGGAGTTTTCCTGACCTCCTCAGGTGTGCTCAGCGCCAACTCGAAAGGATGCTCGTCAGGGCCAGCGCTGGTTGGCGCCGCGCCCGAGCTGGCCCTGGGAGCAGAGGCATGTCTGCCGGCGCTTCGGTTCTGCTGCTGCTTGCGGCGCTCGACGATACGGCGAGCCTGCTCATGGAACTCGTCGACCTCGGCGGGGCTGAGCACCTTAGCGCCGATCACCGCAGGTACCGAGACTGTGATCGACGAGAGCACGTCGACCGCGTCCACACGATCAGTGGTGGTGCCGAGCAACGCAACGTAGCCCTCGGTCCCGGCGGAGACCTCCCACTTCTCAGGCCACTCGAGCACATCGGTGACTTTCATCGCAGGCCTCGCCCCGATGCCAGCGTCCTTAGCCTTGCGGACAAACTCATCCACAACGACCGCAAAGTTCGGCATTGGCCCGCCAACGGGCCCGAGTTCCATCCGCACGAGGATCGGTTGCATGTCTTTACCACCTTTCTTTAAGCGGACTGATGACCTCTGGTGACTGTTACCCTAGTCGATATAAAGGATGAAAGGTCCGCTAATGGGAAGTCTGAATATCGCCGCCACGCGAGAAGTTATTGTCGCCTACGGACAATCATCGAGTGCGTGGGCGGCCAGCACAATCAACACTTGGCTGGGCGTGATCGTTGGCATTATTTTCCTCGTTGTCGCGGGCAATGTTATGCGTGATAAGCAAAAAGACGAATCAGATAAAGTGAAAGCGATTGCGTTGCTGGGTGTCGGGTCTGTAATTGTTGCTGGCGTCGTCATGATGTTCGTAAACAACAAATTTGGCGGCGCCGCCGGCCGCATCGGCGAAACTGTGAACTAAGCGGCTGAATTGTCGCAACTGACCACCGAATAACGCGAAAACACTCCGAGAGGCGCCAAGGCAATGACATCCCCGGCCGAACCTCCGTCACCGTCACCGTCGCCAGGTAATGGCTTGGCCGCCGCGGCTCAGGCGCCGACGGCAGCCACCCCGCCGACGTTGACTGCACGCACGCTGACCGAGCCGAATGCCATCGACATGAGCCAGGCGCTTCTGCTGCCCGGCACGGCGATGGGAGGCTACGCCGGCCTCGTCGCCGCAACGAAACGATCGCCGGCTCTTGAAGCAAAGCTGAGGGCTGCCCGATCAGAGTCCTACCTCGATCTGTTCCGAGCGACGAAAAAGGCTCCGAGCATGGCTGGTCGGCAAGCAGTCAGCAGGGGTGCTGCCGCAGCGGGCCGCGCGGTGGCCACGGCGGCTGCAAAAGAGGCCCCGCGAGCATTCGCCAAGGCCGGAATGATGACCCTCGGACGCGTCGCGCTGGCGCCGCTGCCCGTAGTGGGAACGGTGGTGCTCGCAGCTACATGGCTGTTTGACAAGGACAGCCGCAGTCTCGTCAACGGGCTGATCTCCTGCATCGGCGGTGTGGGATTTCCCCCTGACGGAGATGCGCCGCCCAGTCCTCCGCGCACGCAGTTTCTGCCACTGACCGCCGACGGCAACCGCGATCCTCAGATCGAGAAAATCGATCAAGGCATGACCCAGACCAACTCGGCGGCATTCAACTACCCTCCAGACGACGTCTGGCCGTCCAGTCCAACGATCGAGACGACGCCGGACTTCAAGGCCACGGTATCTGCGATTAACAAGCTCGGACCTAAGGCAAGCTCAATCGCCGACTCAATCAGAAACCTTTCGAATTCGCTTACGGCAGACTCGTCCGGAAACTTGGTGTCGTCAATTCCGGGGAAACTCGGACCATTGGCCGATGCATTAGATGAATACCGAGACACGGTCGCTCCTGGTGCGGCGTCCGCCGTCAATGGGGTTACAACGAAAGCGAACGAATTCTATCAAAAATTCCGCGAAATAAACAATGGCAACCGCGCGGAAATTGCAAACAGCACTAGCGGGCTCATCCCTTTCACAGCGAATCATGTCAACGTTGCGAAAATGGACGACAGTATCGTTTCGGCGAAAGCCGCCGCGGGGGAAATAACCAAGCACAATGCAGGGGTCTCCGCCGCGTTCTCGAACTGGTCGGTTCCCACCACCGCACCCAACGGCGCTGGCACTACCACCCCGGTGTCATCGGTCAACCGCACCGGCCCGTCTGCACAGCCTTCCCCTGCCGCACCCTCGGCCGCTGAGCCTGCGCCGACTGCCGCAGTGCCGCAAACACCAACTAATGGCGATACGAAATCACCGTTGGACGGCCTGCTGTCGTCGATTCCCCCGTTGTCGGCGCCGAGCATTCCCGGTGGTGGGGGCATGCCGATGCCCTCGATTCCCCCCATGCCCTCGGCAGGGCCGATGACACCGGACGCCGGCATGAACCCGATGGCCGACCAACAGCCCCTCGACGACCACAAAGACCCCGAAGACAAAGACCCCAAGGACAAGACCGACAACGGCGGAGACGACCACAAGGGAGACAACCCCGACGATCCCCAGAACCACACCGACACGCTCGCCGCAGTTCCCGGAACGCCAGGAGCTCCTCCCGCCGCAGCGACACCACCACCAGGCGCCGATCGGACAGTCCGCATCGGCAACAAGGACTACGTGTTCGATTCTGCTCGGATGGCTGCGGCGATCAGGCAAAGCGTGGAAGCGGCTCAATCAGGGCCGGGCATCCCGATCACCCAGTCCCTTGCGGACAATGGCTACACCATTCCCCCGGTCGGCCAACCGATCGGCCAGTCGGTCGACTCCATCACTAAGGCCGAGCCCGGCGCGGTGATCGTCAGCAACAACGGCGCCGACATGGCCTACTACCTCGGAAACGGTGAAGCCGTCAACGAACAAGGTGAAACCAAGCCCGTTGACGAGGTCATCAACCCCGTGGGCCCCAACGACGGAATCTTTCAAATGCCCGAACCAGGAACGCCTGTAGTGGACCCGACCGCTTCACCGGTCGGTCAAGGAGCACTCTCCAGTTCACCGCCCTCGGTCGGAACCGCAGACATCCCACCAGTCACCGAATCCGGTGAGCCACAAGGCCAGACAACTCCCAACACGGTGAGTCAGCCATTCCCGCAACCGCACCGCCAGTGACCATTCTTGAGCGCATGCGGGAATAGCCGATGACAAGCCCCGACACCACCATTGACCCCAACTCGAAGGGCGCGTTCGAATCTAGCCGCCAAGGGGTTAGCGATGCCCAAACCCGAGCTACTGGGCCCGCGCCGAGCACTGGCCTCGACGACATCGACGACGCTTTGGCAAAGCACACAGACAAGACGAAAACCGAGCTAGACGATTCGAAGAAGACTCTGGACAAGTCCGCCAAAGGCGTCACGGATATCACCGACGCCGACAAACAATCGGCCGGGAAATTCAAAGGGTCACCTGGTCAAATGCCGACGGGAGCAAGCCCGTCCCCGGCCGCGTACGGCAGTCCCGCACCGGCGGCAATGCCCGCTGCGCCACCGGCCGCAATGCCGGCGCCGGCCACCCCGGCCGCCAGCCCAACGGCGATCCCAGCATCAATGCGGCCCATCTCCCCACAGGCGCTAGCCTCACTCCTGTCCAATGCCGGGGTGACGCCGCAATCGGCCACCCAGGCCATGGAAGCCGGGCATCATGTCGGATCCGGCGCCAAGCAGCCACTTTCCGAGGCGAAGCTGGCTAAGACGGGAAAAGGGGTACTCTCCCCCGCCGAACTTCGAGTCGCGATCGACAAGGCTGCCGACGCCGCGGGTATACCCGCTGACAAGGTCGTTCGAGCGAAATGGCACGCGCTATACCGATTCATGATCGAGCACGAAAGCGGCAACAACGCCGACATCATCCAAGGCGTCAAGGACGTCAACCTGAGCGGATCCACGGCATCCGACGGCGGCCCAGCCAACGCTGCACGAGGCCTATGCCAGGTCGTGCCAGGAACATTCAAAGGCCACCACGTCGCGGGTACCAGCGACAACATCTTCGACCCCGTCGCCAACATCGCTGCATCGATGCGCTACGTCATGGACGAGTACGACGTTGAACCCCACGCCGGCGCAAATTTCGATCGCTTCGAAACCCGCCGCCACGCCAATGGCTACACCGGGTACTGAACTCAATCCGGCCCGAGTCCCCCAGCCAGGCATCACCGCTATCAGGTGACGCCACCTAGAGACAGTTCTGACACCACTCCTGGCGGAGGGGTCTGAAAGCAGGGGTCAATCGCTTGAAGGCGCGTCCAGGGGCAGTTTTGCACCCCACTGCCGACCACGGGCACAGATAGCCAGATAGCCACTTTCCGAGCCTTGTCGCCTTGTCACGCTAGCCGCACAAGATCAGCACGGTTCGGTATGAACGGATCCTGACGCGAAGTTGGCCGCTGGTGCGCGAACTCCGCTCGCCAGCAAGCCACGTCATCGCAGCTCTCGGCGAACAGGTGCTGGACGCGATAAAGAGTCGCGCGCAGGCGACGGCTCGCCGACTGGCGGAACCGCAGGGCGAGTTAGAGAAGTATTCCGGGGATCGTGCCGGCAGCGAACGTTGTCACTACGCAGGTAGCTATCCGCCCGTTCTATTCCTGCCGTCTCGGCTATGGGTCCTGACCGGGCGGCGCTGCGACCTCGTTAAATGCGCTGGCGAGTCCATGGAGGCGCAAACGCGGCCCGGTTAATGTGCCTGGTGCTGAGAGGGCCGCGAGTGGCGTAGGGGGCAAACCAGGGACCATTGCGGCTGAGAGGGGTTTCTGCCCCCTCGCGCCCTGATGCTATATCCGCAGGTCGGCGTGTTTTGGAGGTCGCCAGGCCCCCGCCCTCCCCCACCACCGTGTCAGGCTTAGTTTCGCTCCGCCGGCTGCCACGGTGGGGTTCGGAAGCGCCGCCGAGGGACAGGCGGGCGATGCGGAGTGCTCGAATCGTGTTGACGTGACTTGGCGCAGCTCGGCAAGGGCGACTGCTGGCTGTCTTGGGCCCGCGATATGCCCGGATGCGCTGCCCTGTTTCCACGCCATGCGACGGGTGGAGCGCGGCCAGTAGTTACGCGTTGGAACAGGCATGTGCCTGGCGCCGGGACTGTTTGTCCGCGCTTAGCTTGCCAATCGATTTGCCAGATGGCGAGTTCAATCGCAGGACGAATCGGTCGTCCGTAGAACTCTTCGTTGTGGCGAGCCTTCTCGAAGCTGTTGCCCACATCGGCGGACCAACCGTTGTCATGTCATCCGCGCATCTTCGGTGCCATAGCGATCGAAACACTCGCCGTCGTGAACTACTTGTGTCGTAGGCATGCGCACACAACTGAGCCGAAAACACTGCGCGCTGCCCGACTCGATACTGCCGATATCTGCTGCCTGCGGTGTTCAGATCGTGGCAGAAGTATTGCCCTATACCCTGACTGGGTGTCTCCGTGAGCAGCGGAGACCCGCACATCGCAAGCGCCGGTAGATCACCCACCAAGACTTTTGAGCAACCCCATGCCAGCCCAATCGATGCTCGGGCCCCAGAGCGATACATCAGACGAACTTTCCGAGTACTCGATGCCCGCTTGCCTTGGAGCCTAGAAACTCTGCCGCCGTGAGTAGCGCGAGGTTCGGAGTCTGCACGCTGCGGCTTCCGTGTCGCTACGGCATCGTTGTTCCAGTCAGGTTTATGTTCGACGAGTGCAGCGCGGGAAGAAAATGGTTCTGAGCAGCAATGATGTCGCTGCTGAGCCGCTTGTGCATGCACGTCTGCACGCGGAGGTCGTTCTGAGGTCCAATGTGGCACCAACTCCACTCCCCCATCGGTGTCCTGGCGGCTACATGGAATCCGCTAATCAGCCGGGTAACCAGATATCTAGCGATATGGCTAACCAGTCGGCATCTCTCACGAAAGTGCATGTGAATGTCGAACTAGCTGCAGTTAGGGGAGGGATAACCCGTGCTCAGCCGTGACGATAAGCGTATAGCTAACCGTAGTCGGATACGGTTACAGACGCCGAGAGCTAAGGGGTTTCAGCAACGGATCGCAACGCACGATCCTAATGGGACTGACAGCCGAACGGGTACCGCTGACGAGAGACCAGTCATAAGCGGCATGGCATCACTGGATGGGAATCGAGTGGCAGTCTGCATGGAGAATCGGATGGCGATCCAGGATGAAGAACGAATGGTGAGGCATATCCCTATATGTGCCGTCATCTGGTCGCTCATGCGGGAAGTAACACCGATGGTCAGTGGAATGGTGACGCGGATGGGCTACTGGGTGTTTATGGCGATAGCTATGCGCTTGCAGAAGCGGGCTCCCATGCCCATGTTGGAGCGTATGTACAGGCGAGTGCCGTTACGACTGGTGAAGTGGGTGTAGAGGCGTATTGGGATACGTATGGCGAAGGGATGTAACAAACGTATCTCTATCGTCTGCGTGGCGTGGACAGCGATCCGTATGCTGAGCTAGTATCAAACGCATGATAGAGCTCCCAGAGACCGTGCTCTTCGCCACGCAGAAGGGTGGCAACGGTAAGACCACAACCGTCGCGAACCTCGGGGTCGCGATTGCCCGTACCGGCAGAAAGGTGCTGGTCATCGATGCGGACCAGCAGGGAAACCTCACCGTGGATGACCTCGGAGTCCCCGAAGACCAGTCGGACAAGGGCCGGAACCTCGCCATCGTCCTGCAATACGGCCTGGGCGGTGGGGTGAAACTCGAGCCTTACAGAAATATCCGTCCAAACCTCGACATTTTGATGGGCGGTCCCGCGATCGGTCAGGTGTCCACTGCTGTCGCCTCGGCAACTGAAACGGTCGACCTGGCTGAAAATTTGCAAGCCGGACTCGCTGAGCTGTGTGAACGCGAACCGTACGAGATCATCCTTGTTGACTCCGGGCATGGCGACAAAGTGCTCCTCATCGCGCTCCTGCAGGTCTGCCGCAACTTGGTCGTGCCGACCAAGGAAGATGGGGCCTCCCTTAACGGTGTCCGCCAGCTCGCCGCCAGTTACCGCCGTGCCAAGCGCTATGGATCGCAGATCGCCCTGATCGGCGTTGTACTCTTCGACGTCAACCCCAACGCCTCGGTGCGGCTCCCGCACGTCTTCAACCAGATCAAGGAGATGCTCGGGTCGGAGGTCGAACCGTTCCAAGCGACGATCCGCAGCTCCCCGGCGCTGGCCATTGACATGCGAGAGCGGCACCTTACTGCCCAGGAACTTGCCAAACCCAGCGAAGAGCAGAAGGCGGGCCTACTGACCGCTCTTCGTAACCGGAACAAGGCGGGCGCCACTGACCGGCTCTGGGCCAAAGACCCGGGCGCGGTCGCCGAGGATTTCCTGAAGCTCAGGGGCGAGGTTCTGCGGCGTGTCAAAGAGCGGTCGGCAGCGTCGGTAGCGGGAACCCAGGAATAAATAGGAGAGTCCTATGGCTAAGAGTGTCTTTGACGAATCTGCCTACGATGACGACCTGGACGAGTTCATGCCGAGGGTCGGGGTCGGGAACCGGGCAGGGCAGGCAGAGTCCACGCCCACCCCTACGGCCGTTGCGCCGCCGGCATCGGCGCAGACGCTTGCACCAGTCGAAACTCCAGCGTCGCCGATTTCGGGAGAGGGCAACCAATCGGCGGGGGAGAAGGTGCAACGCGTCGTCACCCCGCGGGCCCCGCGCGTGACCAAGACTGTCGATCGTGATGGTGAAGGTAACCCGACCGCGGAAATCTCGGCCGACAACCAGGCCAAGCTCCGTAATCTGAACTTGGCTGAAAAGAAGAAGAACCCGGCCAAGGCCCGCACATACGGCCAGATCGTCCTCGACGCCATCGATGCCGGCCAAGAGGAGCTGGCCCGTCACTGGAAGCAAGCGGACACCGCAGAGAAAGCGCCGGGAAGCTTGTTCACCCGCCAGCCGGTTGTCCGCCAGCGCCGTCGCCACACCGCTCCGCCGGCCAAGATCGCCCTGACTGGACTCAACGCCACTGACGCAAAGACGATCGACGAGCAGCTAGTCCCGGAGTGGGGTGCGCCGTCACGCAGTGCTCTTGTCGATGAGGCACTGACCTTGTACTTCAAGCGGCGGCGCGGCCCCGCTCGGTCCAAGAAAGCCGCCGACACCGGTGAGGGCGTTGCATCTTGAATGATCTGATCTCCCTGGTCCCGCGACGCTGCAATGTCTCGGAGTTCTTCGTGGCCTGGCGATATTCAGCAGTCAACGGCACTGATGTCCTAAATCCGCCCCTCAGGGCGCCGCTGCAGCGGTGTGAAACGCGATCGGCGTGGACTACATCGGGGGAGCGACGTTCGTGCGCCTACGGGCCTGCTAGCGCATTTGTCGAGCGTGTGGGCGGTTCTGTTTGCCCGAAAACCGGGAATCGGGACCCTGCCGCGCAACACCACGCCACTTTCGGTGTGATCTGCCATGCAACCCTGCCAACAAGAGCGATGCCACGCACGCACTCGACCCGGCGGTGGCGATCCGGCGGCACTGCCGTCAACAGAGGCACGTACCCGATCGCCATCGAGAGGGAGGGGACATCCGCATGAAATATCTGCCGGCTGTGATGCTCACAGTCTTCGCCGCTGGCGCCGGATGCATCGGCGGTGTCTTGCAGGGGTTCGCTGGGGCTGGATCGCAACCGGGACTGGTCATCACACATCTGGCCGCGGCCATCTTCATCTGCGCACTGACTGCTGCAGTCATCGGATGGCTGGCAGGTAGCAGTCAAGACCGCCAGCAACCATCGCAGAGGGCGTACATCACCGCCACTGACGGTCACACGGTCATCCCGATGCTCGGCCCGTACGAGAACGAATCGGTCGCATTCGACACCCTGCCGCACGCGCGGGCGCAGTTCGACGCCGAGGGCCGATACGAATGGACAGTGCAAAGCGCTGCGGTGGACACGACTCTCACCGGCCTCGGAAACGAACACTTCAAACCGCCATCAGTCGCCAGGCAGTAATGAAGAACCACAGCGTGCGATAGCCGCCTATTGCGCGCAGTCCCCGCCTGCCCATAGCTGGGGAGCAGGAGCTCGGCGCTCTGATACAGGGAACTGCGATAGCTTGCATCGACGGGCCTGTCGCTCGTTCGAAAAACAACGCCAGTTCGACCCGACCAGATACCCAAATTCGAGTTCCTCATGCGCCGCTCGACTGCTAAACCCTTCGCCCCCAAACGCCGCCCCAACTCGCCCAAGTGAGACTGCTCGGTGGGGCCGACCTATAAGACCGCCCACCTGCGGTTTTACGAGCTTTAGGCGCGATCAGAACGCCCTTCTACGGCCCAATTGCGACCTAGCGAGCGTCCCCAATATCGACTTCGAGGCCGCCCCAAACGCACCTTCGGGGGCGATTTCGGCCAATCCCTCGGCCACGACCGACCGGCAACCGCGTGTGCGGCGAACGTCGGTTCCACCAACTCAGTGTTCGTCCGCCCCAACCGATCCCGGCATCTCCAGGTCGGCCAACCGCCCGAATCGGACCAACCTGAGATGCCTAATGCGGTCATTAGCGCGCCCCCGACGGTCCACGGACTGGCATGAGGCGGAGTGGTACGAAGGCGAGCTCGCCTGTCGCACAAATCTCAACCGTGGCGCACGTAGATGAACGTGTGGTCAGCGAGTCCAGCGCCGGTGATCCCGGTGGGAACATCAGGTGTGTGCCCTGGTGTGTCGACGAAGATCACTCGGTAGGGCTTGCCTCCGAGATTGTCGCGATTTGCGCTGTGCGGGGCGGAGTTCTGGATCAGATTGGCTTGATCGCGGGCGTAGTCAGAAACTGTCGGCCAGTGCAATCGGGCAGGCCCATTCTTGTCGCGCCGGGAAATGTCGCGGCAGTGGGGGAGCCACTTCATCCATTCCCATTCCTGGACCTCTTCGGTGATGATCCCCACCTGCAGATGCCGAGGGGCATGGTTGTCTGCCAGAGAGCAGACCATGGCCCTGGCGACCCCGAGCAGCTTGTCGGGGTCGCCAGCGCACACGATGAATGGTTTCGCGAAGATATCCACCCCGATGGGGCACTCGGGGATGACGTTGTGGGTGCGAATGAACCTCATGTACGCCGCGGCCTGGACGGGCTCGTATGTCTCAGGCGCATCATTGGCTGTGGGCTTGATGTAGGGGTCCATTCGCCGATATCCAACGCCCACGCGGGCGGTTCCCCAGGGATTCGTTTGCGCTGATTCAGCCAGCTCGCGGTCATTGAGTCCGGTGGATATCTGAGCCTCCCCGGGAGGAGCCGTGGTCCACATCTGCGTGCTTTCTCCGCACCGGCCCTCCAGCGTGGCGGGATGGGGGTAAATGGCTGTCTGGGTGTCATGGATGTGCCGGCCCAGTGCGTGGGCGTTGCTGCGCTGCTCGCGCAAATGAACGGCGTAGTCCTGGCATTCGATGCTCAGCTCACCTTGCGGGTTGTTGCCGCCGAACAGGTGGCCACCACCGCCGATCGCGCCGATCATGCCGATGATGCCGAACATGCTCATGAGCATTATTGGATTGAACTGGCGCACACCGAGAAAGATCATCACTCCGATAACGCAGAGCACCAGGGCAATGATGAATCGGATAAGGATCGTTCGACTCATCGGCGCCGGCGGCTGCTTCTTGAGCTTGCCCGGCGGATTCACCTGAACGGAGACCTCTTCTCCGTTGACCTTCGTGCCGAATTTGATCGGAACCCGGGGCACCGGGCTAATCGGACTGGTCACGAAATTCTCCCGTCAGATCACTTGTTATCGGGCTTTGGGGCGGCTTTTTGACGCAGATCTGGACCCGAATTCTCATGCAAGACCAGCGCATCGGACTTGGACAACGTGGGCCCCTGCCCGTAGAGCTTGGCGATACTCCATGGAATGAGAAGTGGCGGCTTGTGGTTGATCCCCAGGGCCTCGACGGTCGCGTCGTAACTGTTGCCCTCGAGCCCGATCGCATACCGAACACCCTTGTCATCGATCCACAGCAGTTGCTCACGTGCCTCAGAGGTCCGATTCTCGCCGGTGACCCGCACATACCAGCCTTTCCCAGGAGCGGTGAAAGCCTGTTCGGCCTGCTCGATTCCGGTCGCCTCAAGCAGCGGGACGATCTGCGACGCATCGTCTGGCGCGATGGGAAGTTGGTCCCCGATAGTCAGTTTGGTTGCCGCGGCGGCATCAGTGGCCCCACGAGACCATGTCCAACAGATCACCGGCGACTGAACATATACCGGCGCCTGCGAAGGAAAGGCGTCAACATCGACATGCTGCACGCGCGGAGCTTTCAGCAGGTCCGCGGCCGGAGTCGTCGTCACCGCCGAACCTGCCGCCGAAAGCAGATCAGCGACAAACTCGGGGACCTCTTGGACACCGTCGCCGTAAACAACGGTGAACACATCGCTACCTGACACCGTCTTCGATCGCACGATGTCACCATTCTTCATCCCTGCAACAGCACTACTGGGCTGTCCGCGGTCGGCGATAAACGGCGCAGTGATCGGGGGAGCGGGTGTGATCGCGTTGAGCAGCCCTCGCGAGATCGGCGCAGCTTTGCCCATGACGGCCGGGGTCAGTCCCAATACGGTCTGAGCCGCTTTGTCCTCACCACTGACGGTCGCGCGCCGATTGCCCCACAACACCCACACCTGGCCAGGTGTGTCAGGGTCGCGCATCGCTACAGCCGTCGGCGCTGCCAACTCTTTTTGCCCTCTGAGGTCGCTCACACCGGCGATAAGCGTCGTCTTGACAGATTGGTTGGTGGTCAACGAAAGCGAGGCGCTGTGAGCGTCACAGACCGTCCAACGGGCTGTGTCGTCCTCGCGCGGGGTCAGCATCTCCGCGCCGTGGAGGATCCCCATCGTTTGGCCGCGTGGTCGAGTATCCAGCACGGAGTCCTTGACCGGTTTGGCGGTCTGCGGGGACCCCAGGATTAGTCGGGCAGAGGCCAGGTTGAGCACTGGGTGCAACGACCCGGCGTACTCGATGTACGGGCTGCCCGAAGCCGTCACGATGAACTTGGCGTCACGTTGGTTGGACTGGGGACTGATCTTGGCAACAATGAACCCGACGACACACAGCAGCACCATGGCTGCCGCCCCACTCCAGATCGCCATGGACTGGTTGCGGTGTGGGGTTTCCAAGTCCTTGGTGTCGCGACGAATCATTGCTTTCTCGACCCGAGCGGTCTGCCACCGCGTTCCCCACAGCTGAGGTTTGGTCACCAGAAAACGCATTAGGCTGCCTTCCCCCCGAGCGCCTTTCGTGTCAACACGTTGAACGCATCCTGCACGGCAGACACTGTGAGCGTCTGCAACGCCTGGTCATCGACATCGTCGCCTAGGCAGTCACCCATCGTCTCGTCGAGAGCATTCGCTGAGGCGGCCTCCATCAGATTTCGGATGAATCGACCGTTGCCAAGCTCATCGATAACGCGATGACCAGACGTGCCGTGGTCGGCGTAAAGCGCCTTCGATGTTGATCGCAGGAACTCCACAGCCTCCTCTGACAGCACGTACTCTTCGGTCTGGCACCACAATTGAGCAAGCGCAATCAATTCCTCGATGGTGTACGAGGTGAAGTCGAACCGGGTGGTAAACCGCGATGACCATCCTTCGTTGGTTTCCAACAGGCGGTCGATGTCATCGGCATAGCCGGCGATGATCACCACGACCCGATCACGGTTGTTCTCCATGAACGCCAGGATCTCTGTCACGGCCTCGGCGCCGAACGAATCTTTCGAACCGGCCGTGCCAGTGTCGGCAACCAGCATGTACGCCTCGTCGATAAACAGCACACCGTCGAGCGATTCTTCAAGTTTGGCCTTCGTTTTCGGCGCGGTATGCCCTGAGTACTCGCCGACGAAATCAGCACGGCTGGTCGAGACAAACTTGTCGCTCGCGATGATCCCCAACCCCGCGTAAATCTTCGCGACCACTTTGGCGACCGTTGTCTTGCCAGTTCCCGGGGGCCCTGTAAACGCTAAGTGTGTGGAGGCCTTACTGGCCCTCAGCCCACGAGCCTCACGCAGCTTCAGCCCGCGCACATAGTTGCAGTGCTTCCTAATCGCAGACTTGAGCGAATCCATGCCAACGAGGGCGTCCAACTCGGCCAACCCCTCCTCGAGCATTCCGCCGCGTTTGGTCGCCATCTCCTGCGACTGGGCTTCTGCCAGAGTCGGCTCGGTCGCGACATCCCACGGCTCAGTGCGTCGCTCGATGAGCTCCGAACGCGTAACGCGGATCCGTATACTCGTGTCGTCCAAGGCCTTCTGGAAGCGGGGTTGCGGCGACAGCGACAATGCGCGCTGCAGGTACTGGGCAGAAGACTGCTGGTCGTCTTCCTCTCGCCACGTCAGCGCGATCCAGTACGCCGCCTCGGCAGCGGCCTCGGCATCAACAAGACCCGCTTCGGTCGGCAATAGTCCGACCAGGTGATCGCGAGAAGCGTTGAAGTTGCCCAAATGAGCGTGCGCGATGCCGGTAAGCAAACGCGCATACAGCGCTGTGACCTCCGCTGACGAGCTGACAACATGTGCCGCTTCCCGTAGCACGTCAGGAAACCGGGAAGTCATGTGGTACAACCACGCCCGAAGCAAGTAGGCAGATTCATCGTGAATCCGGGAAAGCGCAGACTCGGCCTGGCTGTACTGCTTGTCGAGGACGAGTGACGCTGAGTGAGCCAGGTCGATACCAGCAAGGGTCGTCAACGGCGCCCGCAGACCGGCGAAACCCAACGGAAGGTGAGGATGTCTGTCGAGGATGACCTGCATGTACTCAAAGTCAAGTTGTGTAAAGCACATGTCGAACGTGTTCTTCGTTGACACGATTCGGTGGAGCAGATCATGGTCCACTACTCCTCCGCGGGCCGCAGCAAACGTGATCCACACGTCGCATTGCGTGGGGTCAAGCGATGCGCAATAACGCAGGGTTGCTTCAGCGTTGACCGAATCACCATCGTTGATGAATCTGATTGCGCCTGCCAAGCGCGTCAGCAGTTCTGTCATGATTGTGCTCGCTTCTCGCTTTCCGGAACGGATCTGAACTGTTTTGTGATGGAGTCGGCTACCGGGGCACCCCGCCTGCGGGATATCCGTTGATGGTGATCGTCGATATGGCGAACGTGGAGTTGATGTCCTCATCGCTAGGTCCATTGTCCCCCTCAACTGGAGGGGGAGGAACGGTCTGAAAAATCTTCCCGGTGACGACTTGGGTCGCGACACAGGGAATTTGGACCGTTGCACCCGTATGTGCTGACGGATCGATGTCCTGGGGAAACGTCTGTCCACCGACGCGCCACATGATGCGGGTGACGATCCGATGTTCATTCCATGCGTTGCGTCCGTTGTTGTCGACGTGCTCAAAGCCGGGAATGACGAAAATCGAGCACACTACGACCGGCTGGGAGTAGGTGATGATGACCGTCTGCAAATCGGTGTTGAAGGCGCGCACACACGTCCAGGCGGTCTCCGATTTCCCGTCGAAGGCATTGGCCGCCGGCTGTGACCGCGCTGGGCATCCCGGTGCCTCAACACCGTCGGGAGGCAGCGGCGCAGCTGCCGGTCCTGCAGGCGGGGCGGCCGTGTCGACGATTGGATCAGCCGCCGTCACCTCTGGTGCGGTGCCGCCAGAACTGAACAACAGATGACCGCCCCAGAACGTCAGCGCGACAACAACGCCCACGGCGACCACCTTCTGAACGATCCCGAGGGGTACCCAAAGCCGCTGATATCGATCCGTGAACCACTGGGCGATCACCCCCGGGTCCGCTCGATCGGGTTCGGGATCAACAATGATCGACCCGGGGTCGTAGCTATCTGAATCCGATCCATGGGTGCTTTCCCACAGTGAACCAGGAGGCGGCACCCCATCATCGCCACCACTGTCAGAGGCAGCAGGGGCCGGGCCGCCGTCATCGAGATCAGCGCCGCCGCTGTAATCGTGGCGGAGTTCCTCGGTGTCGTCATCGTCGGCAGGCTGCGCACCGGAGAACCCGTCATTCTCGGGATCATCTTCAGGTGATTGCTGACGCGGCGGGGGTGGAGGAAAACCAGAAAGCGGTTCGTGGTCAGCGACTGCGGCGTCCGCCGGTCCAGCTGACGAGGGGGCAGACGGATCACCATGTTGAAGTGGCCGTGCCTCACCATCGCAATCGGGGAACTCATCGTCGTCGAAGAGATTGCGCGCATTTGACGCAACGGTGGAGACAGGCGCATCAACGGCATATCGGCTCTGCACTAACTCCTGATGAGCCTGCTCAGCCTCGGCGGCGCGCTGGGCTGGAGTTCTGCCGTCGCTGCCGACCGTGTCGCGCTCGACGGCGTCAACTAGCTGATCCAAACCATCGCCGGTAGCGAGAAACCGTCGAAAACGGTCATGATGGTCGTCTGCTTTGCGGACTGTTCCCTGTTCATCTAAGGGGGGTTCTGCCGGCACGGCGGATCCGAGTTGAGGCAATTGAATCCGCGGGATGCGGAAGTCTTCACGCGACACTTGGCTCTCCTGACGGCAGTAAAATTCTCTTATGCTCAAATTCCTGGACCCCAGCCGAAACCGTTACGCGGGGCTGATTTTCGCCATCTTTGTACTGTGCGGGCCTGTCGCGTTGGGTGTCGCCGGCTGGGCTGCATGGAATTCGCATTCCAAGCAGCCCATGCCTACCTCCAGCTACATCGGGCTCAACACAACGACCGCTCAAATTGCGATTTTTGCCGACCGGGTGGTGAGGCTGAGCCTCACTGGGGTGGGGGAGCAGAGCCGGAAAACGCTGGCCTCCATGGTGGTCGACCCGCGCGCGGTTCTCCTTGCGGAGGAGCCCTGGAATGTGACGAGTACGAACGTCAACACAATCAACCGCGTAGCCGAAGAGCCAGATTCGGCTGAATGGGAAGTGGAAGTTGAGGTGGGATACTCCGCTCCGGGATCTGGAGTGGTGCAGTTCGGAAACGTGGTCGTCAACGTTCTGTCTTCCGGTGGGGCCTACAAGGCGACCGCGCTCCCGCGGTTTAGAAATCCGGAGGTCCGCTCCATGCAGGTTGGGCCGGGCTACGCCAACGCAGTCGATGTAGGCAGCGCGCTCGGGAAAACCGTTGCCAACTTTGCGACCGCCTACTTTGTTCCGGGCTCCAGCCTGGACATGGGCCGCTATGTAACGGGGAGCTTTCCGAAAGAAGAGAAGCCGTTGGCGTCGAGTCCGTTCACGTCGGCAACCGTGCAGACCATCCTCTCCAAAGAGGCTCTTCCGGTAGAGCCCGCTCCTGGCGCCACCGCCGACGTGTTGGTTACCGTCCGCGGGGGAGCATCTGAAAAGACTTGGTACACCATGCAGATCCCGCTGCGGCTGGCGGTCACTGATCAACACCAATGGGCAGTCAGCGCGATCCTGGAGACTGTCGATGTAGGCAAGATCATTCATCGCTAGCCGTCCGTCCGATCGCCAATAGATCCTCTGGTGCGCCACGCTCTGCAAACCGGGCCCGAAGGTTGGACACAAACGAGGACGAAATCTGGCGCATCTGTCGATGAACTTCTTGCAACGCCTCCATATCGCTCTCGCTCAAGGGAAACCGCATAGCGTCGATATAGCGAGAAAGCTCCCGCCGCTTACTCTTTGGGACGCTGCGCAGGATGTGATGCGCGCCCATATGCGCAGCATGCGACCGTTCGTAGCTATCCGCTTCGGGAAGCGGACGCGGTTCGTAGGCAAGTAGGTCGATCACGGTGAACCCACCGAAGGTGTAGGAGCCTCCAGACAGCTTGCCCTTCGTGCCATCAGGCTTGATCACCGTAAGAGACTGTCCCTGAATTCGATGTTTCACAATCAGCGTGATACTGACATCATCCTCATCCGAAACCGAAATGTCTTTTGTCGACAAAGTCAGAGATGGGTTGCTGATTGTCGAATCCCAGTCTGGCGCCCACCGGATTCCAGCCTTATTGATTCGCACATAACCGGGTGTCCGCGACTGATGAATGTAGGCGTAGCTGGAGCGATCGTTGAGCATCCACATGTCGGGCTTTGGTGAATGCGCACTGATCCAGACCGAGCTGTTCTGATTGAGCACTCCGCGGTTGGTCAGATCAGAGAGATCAATCAGCGCCTCAGTTAAAGACAGCGGCGTGTCACCGTTGTCCTGAGAGTAGAGGTAAGCCTCCAAAAAACGCTCCTGATCCAAGCCGAACCCGAGGGCTGTTACCCAGTGATTGTAAGTGCCCCGGAAGTCGACCCGTCCGCTTACAGATGATTGTCCAAAGCTGCTTCCTAAGGCACTTTTGGGGCGGTCACAAAGTAAGAATTGGGGCGTGCATGAGGTCACAATTGGGCCGGAAGTGACCATCGAAGCGACCAGTGAAGATCGCAATATCGCAGGTGGGCGCGTTTTGAGGATGGACCGCCGCAAGACTGCGGCGACCTACCTTGGGCCGGCAATTGGGGACGCAGAACCCTGGAGTGGAACCCCCAAGGGGCAGGGCATGTTTGGGCGCAGTCAGACCCAAGCGTGACTTCATCCGAACGCTATTTGAGTGCCAGAGGTTCGCCGCCCACGGCCGCCCACGGCCGGGCGCAGTAGCCCACTGACTACACGATTCCGAAACTGAAACATCGCCTGGTTCGCATCTCGCAGTCCAGGCAGATCAAGAAAATCCGTAAACCGCGCACCCGGCAGTTGGCTTTAAGCGGACTGACGCCCCGAACAGCATGCGACGATTGTTCTGACGTGCTCGATGGGAAGGAAATCAATGCGGCGGATCTGGTTCTTCACCGCACGACAACGGCCGCCGTTCGAATGGTCAGTGCTTGGAACCCGCATCGGAGCCTTCACTGGCTCCATCGGCCTAAGTGGATTTGCCGCGATGTTCGTTCTTACCAACATCGACCACACACTGGCCGGATGGACCGTATGCGGCATTGCGGTCGCAGCCGCACTAGTCACCGCACATTGGCTGACAACAATGGCACCCCCCCGTCCGGGCGTCGCATTAAGGGAAGGAACACAGTTGGGACTTCTGCGCAGGCGTCTCAAGAATCCCGAATGGTCAAACGAGCGGAAATGGCCGTCACCGATAGCCGCCCGACACGGCAACATTGTGATCCTGAAAAACGGCGACGCATGGGTGAACTACCTCGTTGAGGGAATCAACTTCACCAGGCACGACATCGATTCGGTGGAGTCAGGGCAACGCGCAAACGCACGCCTGTTCGCAAAGCTTGCAGGTCTCGGCTTCATCAGCGAGGTGTATGCGCGTGGCGTCAAGGTCAAGGTGCCCGCAGAAGTCTTGACCCGTCGCTGCATCGATCACGTTCCCAACTGGGCTCAGTATGAGAAGACGTGGTACCGCGCCGCGAATGAGGGATTGAACTACTTCAACAACATGTACAAAACGGGGGAGCGCAACAGTTTCGAACGCCCGTTCTGGCTGGGAATGAAAGTCGGCTCGGTCGACCTGAAACTCTATGAGCGCGTCCTGGACTCGGTTGGGCTCGCCAGCACGCAGGCCGGCGTGGACACCCAAGAAGTCCAATCACGCGAACGGCAGATCTGGGAAGCGATACCGCCCGAGTTCCGGGCCGCTCGCACGAATCCTGGCGACCTAGATTGGCTGCTGGAACGTGCGAGCACGTTGGGGTTGAGTGGCTCCACTGTACCCGTGATGCCAGCCAGGACGAGAACCCCGTCGATGGTCCCGGGAAACAACAACTTCCGCCACGTGACACTCACGACTGGCCACGAGGCTGACTCCGTGACCGATATGTTCGTCGAGAGTTGCGCCAAACAATCTTCGGGCGACCCCAAAAGGCTGCGGCGAGTTTTCCGCGACGGGATTGTGCACCGGTATCGGTCTCTGCGCCGGGAGAGCAGCGTCGCAGTGCACACTCCGGGCCGGCGAACTGCCGACTTGCCCGACGGATACACCACCTACCAGACAATGCTGACTCTGGCGTCGGGGCCATCCATTCAAGGTTCCTACGCGATTCAGAAAATGACCGGGATCGTTGACGGCTTCCACGGCCTCGATGCCGATGTCGTGATCCGCGTGACCTTCACACCGTTACCTGGACGCAAAGCAGCCAAAGTGCTCGCAAAGGCACAGCGACGCAACGATGCTGACGACGAGGCACTGTCACGGTCGGAGTTCGACGCTGTTGAATATGCCGAGAAAGACGCGCAGCTTCGAAACCTGTACCGCCCTGCCAGCAGCGAGAACATGCTGGCCAACGTTCACCTCAGTTTCGTTTTCGGCGCAGCCAACCACCGGGCTCTTGATCACAAGGTTCAACGAGTCATCGACGAGATGGCTTCCACCGAAGATGGCAGCGACGACAGCTTCCAGCTGTATCGACACGTCGGCTCACAGGTCGAGCTGTGGCAGGCGATGCTTCCGTGCACCGCAGCCACCGGCCTGATCGAAGACACGCGACTCAGCCTCACCCCTGCACTGCTGGGCGCGGTCATGCCGCTTCGACGCCAAACACTGGGTGATCCCTACGGCTGGCCGATCGGAGTGAACAAGGAGAACTCACTCGGCCAGGTTGTGTACAACGATCTGATCAATCCCACTGCCGGCGGAGACGGCTCCATTCTGCTTTTCGGGGAGCAAGGCGTCGGCAAATCGGAGTTCATCAAGGTGCTCAGCGGCGCCGTCCACGATCTACTCGGGGAAGTGTGGTCTATCGACCCAGTTGGCGAGATGGTGGTCTTCGCAGCGGAGTTCCCTGACTCGATTCCTGTTGACCTCATGGCGCCCAAGGTCTCGCTGGATCTGCTGAAATGTCTTCCGGCCGAAGAAGCAACCCCAGCGTGGCTGGACACGTGGTGCCCGCTGCTCGGTGTGGAACTCAACTCCAGCGAGTACGAGCGGCTGGCTACCGTCATCGCACCCGCCTATCGGGAAGTGCACTACAGTCCGCTCAGCACTGCCCCCGGACTGCGAACGACCCGCCAGGTTTTCGAACACATCGCGCACCAAAGTGATGAAGTCGCCGTCCAGCTGCGCCGAGCATTCAACGCCATCAAGGCACTTCCCGGAGCTGCCTGCTTGCTCGACCCAGTTGACGTAGACAGCGGAAAAGTCAAAGATCTGCCGGCATTCAACGCCAGCCAGTCGCGTTTCGTAGTGTTCAACACCCGCCAATACCTTCTCCGCGACGGGGAGACCGCCACCGCGACAAGCAGCCGCATGGCCACGGCTGTTTTCACCACGATCGCCGCGCTGGCCAAGTTCTACTTCGACCGATCGCAGCGAGTCAACCTCTTCACGCTCGACGAGGCCCACTCCTACGACGCGCCGATCATCAAGCGCAACATCCTGTCCGACACCAACAAGAAGGGGCGCAAATTTAAGAACATCGTGCTGGTCGGCACCCAGACAGCCCAAGACCTTGGCGACAGCCTGGACTTGGTGACAAAACGGGGGAGCTTCCGCCAACGCTCTACTGAGAACGCTATCCCTGCGCTAGCCAAAGTTCACGTCCCGCCGACACCGCGAGCACTGAAGCTGATTGCGCACGAGCTCTCACCGATCGGCGACGACCCTGAACGCCCCAATCAGGTTCGGCCCGGCCGCGAAGGCGAACTGTTGTGGTACGACGGGGCACGCGTGGGCAAGATGCAAACCTTCCTGCCGTTCATTCCCAAACGCGTGACCGCTGCGGACACCAGGCCGGACAAAATCCTGCGCGTCGACGATTTGGAGTCGGCCAACACCGAAGGCCGCCACCGTGTGGGCTAACTGGGTCCTGGCCCCCCTTAACCTCATTGACCGCAACGGTGCAAAGGTCGCGCATTACCGACTCTTCCTGGATGGCGGATGGGGGCCAGGTGAATTCTTCGCCTGGTTCACCAGCGACATCATGTACCTGTTCGTCATCATCCCGTCGGCCTACTCCTCGCAGCTGCTGGATTTCGCAATCAATCCAGGGGGCTGGCTAACTCCCATCGAAAAAGCCTGGACCACAGTCACAGGCGCAATCTTTGCGTTCATCTCGCCGACCGTGCTTCTGGCGGCGGTGTTCCTTGCTGCACTACTCGTCATCGCAATCCGAGCTCGCAACACCGACGAGGCGCTCAAGGCGATGGCTCAGCGCACTGTGGCGTCGCTGGGCATGTACGTTCTCATCCTCGCGCTGCTCTACAACCCGGCCGGGACCCTGCGAAATGTTCTCACCGGTTGGGTCAGGCTTTTGGGAGGCTTCACCGACGACGCCGCTGCCATCGCCGGCACGACTCCCACCCAGGCTACGCAGCCGCCGGCAACCGAGGTGGGTGATGTCGTAGTCGATGGAACCGACAGCTCTGTGCTGACCAATTTCCTGCGGCCGCTGACCTGGATGCTCAACTACGGCTCACAACTGTCCCCTGAGTGCGCCAAACAATGGGCCAGACTCGTTGAGCTCGGGGAACCGATGTCGTGCTTGGATCCCGAACAGATCCAAGCATCGCAAAGCGTCGGAACTACTTTCGTGATGACGCTGCTGGCGCTGATCCCGGTGTTCATCTTTTTCCGGTTCGGTGTGGTTGTCGTCATCACCTTCGCTACCCATCTGATCCTGGCGATCGTGCGGTTCGCCGCGGCTGCCGCTATGGCGGCCGCATCCCCGTGGCAAGACCGACCCCTCGACGAATTCATGCGATTCATGGTCTCGGCCGTGGCGAACCTGCTCATCGCCTCAGGGATCGTCACCCTGGCGCGACTGGGACCGCCAGCAGCGGTGGAGATCGCCGAAGCAATCACAGATTCCACACTGGTGCATTTCGCCGTCTTGGTAGCGGCCTATTACGTGCTCACCACCTTCGTGTGGGCGCTCGAAAAGCAGTTCGGCCCGATTCGCAACTGGCTGCTGAAATCGGCAACCAACGCCACCCCGAACGCACAGGACCCCTCGTCGCGGTGGTGGTCACTTGCGTTCCCCGGTGGTTTGAACCCTCAAGCTACGGCCCTGGATCGAATGATCTCCACTGCGCGGCAACGAGGATCGCAATGGGCCAACCAAACACGCGAGCAGGTCAAACAAATGGCAAACGACAAACTTCTGTCGAGCACAGCAGGCAGCCCCGCCGCAGGATCAACCAGCGTCGCAGCAGCAACGCCGGGCGCAATCTCCGACACCCCACAGACTCACGGTGCAATGGCCGTGGTGAACACCATCGGTGACCACGCCGGCCAACCTCTCGCCCCACCAGTGATGACCAAAGTGCAATCGATTCTGAATCGGCTCACACCGCGGAGCTCACACCGGCCCCAGCTTGCAAGCGCTCCGCAGCACCCCCAGCTTCCCTCGCCGCAGAACTTCCCCCACCCCGACTCTCCGTCCTCCGACAACGCAACCCTCCCAGGACACTCGACAACCGCGGCAGCCGACACCGCCGCCGTCTCGCCGCCACAGAGCAACCCGCACCTCATCGACGCCCGCCAACGCTGGCGCGCACGCCTAAGACAAGACGCCAGCGACCTCGTCGCGTCCACCTCATCCCCGCAACTCCTGAGCAGCCCAGACTTCGACAGCCAAGGACAACAGACAGTTTCGACACTGTCGGACCCACGAGGCAACCCGCTTGAGCCCCTCGATCCCACGTCGACATCAGCGACATACCTGGCGCGCATTTCGTACATGGAGATCATCATGCGAGCCATGGGCTGGGAGGGAACCTTTGATTCACGCGCGTTATTACCCGCCAGTACAACGTTTTTCACCTCAGGTGTTGATGAATCCGGCAACTGGGTTACTGAATTTCACAGCTGAACCGCTCAATCCGAGGAGATCAACGATGGCCCAACATACAGACCCCACCGACCCAACCCCCAGCACCGGATCGACGAACGAACCGCACAATGCCAACCCGCACAACGGCGGGCCTGAGCTCAATGGAAATGGCGGACCCCCTCATCAGTCACAGGCGCCGTGGTCAAACGTGCCGCCTGCTCCCGAATTCGAGGACCCAGCTTTCCTCCGGCAGGCGCATGCCAACCCGCACGTCGACCCATGGGAGAGAACAGAGATCAACATGCCTGTCGCGCGCAATAACCGGGGGGCCCCGGTGCCTCCGCCACCACCTGCAGAACAGGTGCGAGCACCTTTCCCCCCGCCCATGCAGATCGACGCAGATCCTGGCCGGTGGGACAGCGCGGAGTTTCGCCAGCCCGCAGACGGCCGGCACCGGATCCCGGCGCCGAGCTCTCACGCCGTTCCATCCGGCTACCCCAACAACCCCAATCAGTTCTACCCTCCGATCCCGGCTCCCACTCAAGGCGACGAGGCGGCCTGGCCGCCAGCAGTCGCAGAGTCCGCCCCGCAAGGACCCGACGAGACAGCCTGGTCTACCGCAGCCGCCGAACGTACCGGCCCGAAGCAGGGTTGGCGCGGTGGGCTGGCCAAGATCGGCATCAAGCTGTCCAAATCGGCACGTGAGCTCGACTACGACCGCGACGTGCTGCGCATGAAGCGGAAGTTGGCCTACCCGCAAAACGTCGTCTTCGTCAGCCTCAAAGGCGGAGTAGGAAAGTCAACGTCAACGATCGCGATGGGATCGACACTGGCTCACCACCGCGATGTCAGTGACGTCGTCGCATTCGACAGCGCCACAGATGGCTCGCTTCGCAGGCGGATGCCTGTCGAACAGAACCGCGCTGTCACGTCCGACACTCGGCTATTTCTGCGTTCGGTCAGCACCCGCAAGCTCTCGGGCAGTGAGATCCAGGTTCAGCTGTACTCCAACCCCGCAGGCCTTCAAGCTCTCGTGGCTGCCCAGCACTACCAAGACTACGAACTCGCCGCAGACGAGTTCGACACAATCCTGGGTGCACTGCACAGGGAGTACATGGTCAACCTGATCGACATGAGCCCAGACCGTCGCGTACCGACATTCTGGCCAGCAATCCGATCAGCACACGCGGTAGTGCTGGTCACGACACCGAACTCGGTCAGCATCGACAACGTCAAACGCTTCATCGACCTTCTGCGCGACTCCGACTACAAGTACCTGCTCACCCGGACGGTGCTCCTGTGGAACGACGCAGCCCCGGGCAATGAAGTCGTCATCGACGTCGACGCCACCAAAAACGTACTCGTGCGGGAACTATCGCCGCAGAACGATCCATCGACCTGCTTGGTCGACATCCCGCTGGATCCACATCTGGCCACTGGGGGAGAGATCAACCTGTCCCTGCTGCGCAAGGACACCAGGCGGCAATTCGAGCGGGCCGCAGCGCTGCTGATGGACAAACTTCCCGACCGCACTGCCCAGCACTGAACACACCAAAGGGAGCGAAGATGGACATCGAAGCGTATATGCACGAAGTGCGTGACCGACTGGGTGCCGCTGTCGGCCGCCGCGACGAGATTCGATCGGCCACCCTGGGACCACTGGGGCCGATACAAGACCAGATCACCGTCGCCACAGAGAAACTGCGCAACGTCCGTGAGGACGTCAAGGCCCAGAAGACACACGCCCTCAAACAACTCGCCGAGGAATCCAAACTGCGTCGTGCTGATGCGTCAGAGCAGGCAGCCAAGATCTTGGCCGAAGCAGACGCTAAGGCAAAAGAACTGCGCCGCAATGCCAAACAACTGAATGAGAACGAACGCTTGCGTGTGCAGCAGCAATACAATGGACTTCTACACGACCAGACCAGCGAGCTCGAAGCAGAAATCGCATCCCTGCGCGAACAGGAGTCGGCAGCGTTGGCTGAACTTGGTGACGATCTCGCCAACGCCGACAGCGAGTACAGGGACGAATACGACAAAGTGCTCGCCGAGCGGATCGTCACCCGAAAAGCCCTCGAAAAAATGGGGTTTGAAGCCCCACCGGTCAGACGCAAACAACTCAGCCGCGCCGGTACCGAACAGAAAGCCCACTGACAATGTCAACGACGATCAACGATGAAGACAAAGTGAACGTGTCAGTGACCATCCCACGTCACTCCATCGACATGACATTGCCATTGCACACCACTGTCTCGGCGTTTATGTCGGACCTGGTCGCCTACTGCCGCAACACCTTGAGTAAGACCAGCCGCGACACCAGCTACTTCGCCGAGCGCACCGTCGCCTGGCACTTGGAACGCTTCGGTGGACAGGCGATTCCAGCCGACGGCACTCTCGATGACGCCGGAATACGTTCTGGCGACCGGATATATCTCCGCAAAGGTAACCCCACAGAGGTCTACCCGGAGTTGATCGACGACCACGCCGAGTTCATCGCCAAACTGCAGACATCCCAGTTTGCGGCCTGGTCGGAGCGATACTCTCGGCCCCTGTCGAGCGTCGCACTGTTGGTATGCGCCGCCGTGGCCGTGACGGGCCTGGTTACCTACGTCGCGCAGAACCCCCAACTGCCGGCATTGGCCCGATACAGCATCGTCGGGGGTCTGACTGCCGTCGCAGCGCTGGTTTTTGCCATCACCTTCGTCTGCGACTACGGCGACGATCCCCAAACGGCATCAGTACCGCGCTGGGGCTTTTGGCTGGGATACGGACTGATCGCCGGCGCAGCAGCGACGGCGATACCGCGAGCACTGTCGGTCTATACGATCATCTTGGTGTCTGTGGTGCTGGCCACGCTCTCAGTGATCATCTATGCGGCCACAAAACGCTATCCACTAGTGCACGTAACTGTCGCCTCGGCCGCGATACTGGCGGCGGTGGCACCGCTGCTGTCATGCGCCTACAGCTGGCCACATATGGTGATCGCGGCCCAATCCATGGCACTGGGGCTGTTGGCATTGGCGTTCTCATCCCAAATCGCGCTGGGCCTGGCAAAGATCAACCTGCCCTACATCGCGGCCAACGGTGAGTCCTACATCAAGAACCTCAAAGGCGACGTATCCAAGCTCCCGTTGATGACGAGCAAGGACGAAACCCTCGATTCGATCTTCCATCAAAAAGAGCGAGTCGCGGCCTCGCGCTACGCGATCTTGGCGGTCACCATCGGATTCTGCACGGTCATCGCCGGATCAGCCTTCTTTGTCGGTCTGTATCCACACGGATCATGGTGGCTCACCGCTATTTTCATCGTGCTTGTCGCTACCGCACTGATGTTCCGCGGTCTGTGCAGTGGCGACGCGCTGCTGCAAACCGCCTACTGGATCGCTGCGACAGCCACGGTCATCGCGTTTGCGGCCGGTTCAGTGGCCACCGACGGCCTGCAGCTCAATGTGGCCATCATCATCGCGGCACTGACCCTGACGGCTGCTCTGACCGTCATTGTCTCAATCCGCCAGGTTTCGCTTAACAGCAACAGCATCAAGCGCGTGATCGACATCGTCGAATGGTGGGTGTATTTCGTGCCTTACGCCATCCTTGGCTACTCGTTCATGGGTCTGTTCAGCATCTTCCGGGCCTGGTGACTCACGTGAAGAGAATGCTTGCCGCCGCCACAGCGGTACTGGTGGCACTCACACTGTGTGCACCGGGGCTAGCCGAAGCGACCACCCCCTGGACCTTCGACCCCGCCGCCGACATCGCCCCACCCGACACCGACCCCGCGCCGGTATACCCGATGAAGCAAACTCACGAATGCGGGCAGTCAGCGATCCTGGAAAACTCCCAGTTCGAGACCATTCCAGCCCAAGAGGCGTTCAACACCGCGCAGCTGCACACCTTCGCCCGCGGCGACGGACAGATCGTCGCCGTCATCGATTCCGGAGTGCAACGCGTCACCCGACTTCCCAACCTGATTCCAGGGGGGGACTACGTCGGAACGACCGACGGCCTGCAGGACTGTGACCACCACGGCACCCTCGTCGCCGGAATTATCGCCGGCCAACCCTCGGTCAACGACGGTTTCGTGGGCATCGCGCCCGGTGCCACGATCTTGTCAATCCGGCAGACTTCAGGCCAATACACCGTGGACAACACACCTGAGACTCAAAACCTCACACCCGCGGACAAGAGCGCGGCCAACCTGCTCACCCTGGCCAAATCGATCGTCCACGCAGCCAACCTGGGCGCCACCGTCATCAACATGTCGCTCACAGCCTGCGTGGACGCAGGACACCTACCAGACCTGCGCACCTTGGCCGGCGCACTCTACTACGCGGCCGTGGTGAAGAACGTGGTCATCGTCGCGGCCGCCGGCAACACCGGGGGCAGCACCTGCAAGCCAAACCCTGAATACAACCCGAATGAGCCAGCCGATCCACGCAACTGGACACAAGCCCAATCAGTTTCAATACCATCGTATTTCGAAGCATTCGTGCTCTCGGTGGGTGGAACCAACCTCACCGGCGATCCCTATGCCAACTCCATGCCAGGCCCCTGGGTTGGTGTCGCTGCTCCTGCTGCCGAAATCGCTTCCCTAGACCCCACCGAGCCGCAACCCGGAGCGCTTGTCAATGCTCTAGTCCAAGACGGCAACCCGGTCCCGGTCAACGGAACCAGCTATGCAGCGGCCTACGTGTCCGGTCTGGCCGCGCTCATCCGGGAGCTACACCCGCAACTGACCGCCAACCAGGTCATCGCTCGGATCAAACGCACAGCTCACAGCCCAGCGAACACCATCACCAACATCATGGGTTCAGGCGTTGCTGACCCGGTCGCAGCGCTGACCAACAAGCTCGACCCAGGTCCGATCGTCGCGGCGGGGATCCCGCCCAAAGCGGCCGAGCCCTACGCGCCCCCGCCGGCTCCGGACACCCTGGCACGCACCATAGCTATCGCTGCGATCGCCGTGGCCGCTGTCGTGCTGGCCGCGGCCTACATCATCGGACTGGCACGCCGCAAGAAAGCGAAATAGCAATGCACTTCGGACTGACAACCCCCACCGTAGGCAAAGCGCTCACCGTCGTGGCCGCAGCGACAGCCTTACACTTCACACTCACCGCAACTACACACTGGCCCTACACCAGCTACATCACCGCCACCGCAGCTCTCGCCTGGCTGGCGGCGCTGATCATCACCTACCGAGACCGGACCGTCGGAGGCTGGATAACCCACCGGCGCAGCTGCACACAACGCATACCGCGACTGACTCAGATCCTCTCCCACAACAACACCGCAATCCTGTGGGACCACACCACCGGACACGCCAGCGTCCTCATCGAGGTCACACCGAAACCCTTCTCCGCCAACATCCTCGACGAAAACGACGCGTGGTCATCGCCAACGCTTGACCTCGATCCGATCCGCCACGAACTGCGCCAATTCGACATCCAACTCCACGACCTCACCTGTGTCACGATCGGCTACACCTACGCTCACCAAAACGACCTGGCCAAGGTCGCCTTCACCACCACCGGACCGATCAACGCCATCGCCTACGGGCGCACCTATCTACGGGTCACGCTGGACACAGCCACGTCGGCCAACAGCATTGCCGCCCGCCAAATCGACACCTACTCAGATCCCCGCGCAACACTGGCGTCCGGCATGGCCCGCACCCTGCAGATCGCCTCCTCGCGCGCGCACAGAGCAATCGCCCTACAAGGATTCATTGCGCGCAAACTATCTAAATCCCAAGCAGCGCAACTACACCGACACATCACCGCGCTACTCGGCGCGGACGCAATCGCGGAAGAGGGTTTCGCACACGCCGGTAAAGGCGCCCCGCACCTGGTCTCCTTCACCCCCACTGCAAAAGCCACCGATCGCACCCACGGTGACTGGCTGCGGGCCACCACCGAAGTGTGCGCGAGCATCACCAGGATGACCCCGGCCGGGCCCAGCACCGACCACGTCGAACGGTTCTACTGCAATCGCGTAGAACGCCTCGACACCGTCGATCTCGCCGAAGCTAGCGGTCTGCGCAGGGAGTACGGCCAGCACGCGGCGATCGCGACCACGGCACTGCCCCTGGCTGTGCCCCCACCCGTTACTGCAGTACCCAAGGCCATCGTGCCCGTTGACGCCGTCACCACAGCACGCACAACCCCCGGGGGCGTCGGCATCTACCTGGGCTACACCCTCGACGGCGCCAAACGCGTATGGCTCGACACCACCGTCGCCTGCGACGAACCACTGTGGATCATCGGCTCACGCCAAGCCATAGAACTACTGCTAGTCAGGTCCGCCACTCTCGGTCTGCGTCTCGACGTGCGCACCCCCGAGTTGGGCCACATAGCTCGCGGGCTGCGCCACGCGGGCATCAGCACACACGAACGCCCGGACATCACCATCACCTCGCTCGGCGACGAGCATCACACAACCGCGCCGGTGCGCATCGTGTGGACCGAATACCCGATCGAACAGCGTCCGCGTTACCTCATCGACGCCAGCTCAACCCCGGGCATCCTGCACGTACGCACCGGTGACAACGACGTGAAAGTCCGGTGGGAGTTCAACTCCGCAGAAAAAGCGCTTCTGGCACAAGCGTTCGCCCGCCGATGAATCGGCTCCTCGCCACACTCAACCCCTTGACCCTGGCACTGCGGTTGGGCCGCGGCGCGGCTGTACGACTGTTCGTCGTACTGCGGTTCAAATTGCTTCTATCGGTGGCAATACCCTTCGCCGCAGCGCTAGTGGCATTGGCGGCGATATACACCGTCACCGCCCCCCTTGACGCTGCGCGCCAGCTCGCGGCCTACCTTCGCGGCGGAGCACCCAACTTGCCGGCCCACCGCGCTGAGTGCCTCTCAGGCTCAACAGCTGTGGTCGATGGGCGCTTCACCCCCGAAGCGCAGAAGATCATCACCGAGATACCACCAAACGCAACAATCATGCCTGCCTCGGCCTACCTGCTCTATCGGTGGAGCCACGTGCAGGACCTTTGGCAACCGGCCTGGCAAGAATGGGACAGCTATCTGCGTGACCACATGATCCGCCCCACAGCGTCTGACATCGAGATCGCCCAAAGCGTCGACCCCCAAACCGATTACACACCCTTTCTGGTAGCCGCGAGATCCACTGCGATCGATCTCGCCAGTGGTGGCCCCGTAGTTACCGACAAAAAGCAGGCACAAGGACTTGCTGTGGAGGTCTATGACGAGTGCCGTCGCCGAGACAAAGAGGAAAAAGCCAAAAGCATCTCCCCGTAGCACCACGCATCTCTGCTCGGCCTCAGAGACTTTTTCTGCTGTTGAGCGTGTGGGCGCAAGCGGACTCGAGGCGCGATCCGGCACTTAGACTTGGGAAAAGATCTGCCGCTATTGATGTGACATCACCCGACACGGAGCGTTCTATGACCTCGGCATTGGATTCAGACAAAACGCGATACCTGGTCGTGAACAAGCAGGGAATTCTCACTGCACCACCACAATCGGAAGTCGCAGCCGTTGACGAGATGTCACGCGATGCCGCAGAGGCGTTCGCTCGGAGAATGGCCCGATACCGCGAAGCCAACCCCGGTGAGGTCATTCTCGACACCGAAGCACTGTCGGAGAACAATCGCGACCTGCGTTTGTCGGAACTCCTGGGCATTGACGACCTCGATAGCTTTTCACCTGAAACGCTTTGGAAAGAGCGTAGATTCGATCCGCGTATGGAGGTCCCACTGGGCACTCTGTACCGTGACGGCACACCAACCGGCACACCGTATATACGTGACCTGGGCTCAGGCAACTACGGCGGCGAAGGCGTCCACGGCGCGTACCAGGGGCAGTCTGGATCCGGAAAATCGATCTGGCTGGAAAACTTCGTGCTGTCCACCTGCGCTTGGCATCCGCCGGACAAAGTCAACTTCATGATCATTGACTTCAAAGGCGAGGCATCATTTCTCGGGTTCCACACCATTCCTCATATACGCGGAATGGTCAACGACACAGGCGATCCTGAGATCCTCGACCGCCTCGCGGCGACACTGCTCGGTGAAATCGAGCGACGCAAGCGATTGCTCGCTGCTGAGCAGCACCGTCTCGGCATCGGGTTGCCGGACGCAGGAAAATACCTGCAGTTCCGCGAAATGCCGAAGTATCGCAACGAACTCAAGCCACTGCCCATCCTGATCGTGCTGATCGACGAAGCGTCGATCTTCAATGACCACTACGGCAGTGAATTCTCCAAAGTCTTCACCTACATCGTCAAACAGGGCCGCTCCTGCGGTGTGTGGATTCAGTTGGCGTCACAGGAACTGCAGTTCCTGCAGGCCCAGCCCCCGCTGTGGGCGGAGATGAACTTCAAAAGCTCTCTGGTCGTCAACAGTCCCAGTCTGTCCCGCATCGTCATCGGCGACGAGGCGGCCGAGGACAACGTTGTGAAGCAGCGCGTGAAGAACTACGTCAAAGGCGGACACATTTTCTGGAAGTTCTCCGGAAGTGACCCCGTTCATCTGCGTGCGGCCAACAACCTCGCCGAGTACCGCAAACCCGGTGCACCTAAAGCCAGTACCGGACCAGCTCCGTCCGGCTCGCTGAGCACCTTCACTCTTGCCAACGAATGGGACAGCGCCGATGACACGTCATCGACGGCACCAACGCCTTCCAACGCTGGTTCCACCAACGACGGCCAGATCCGCACTGACAGATCAGAAATTTCGCTTCTCATCAAGAAGCTTTCAGTCCCGGTCGACGTCGACCTGCACGACATGTGGACGCCGCCTTTGCGCAAAACGGTAACTCTGTACCAGCTCAAGGCCTTCGGTGCATTGCAGCCGGCATCCAGCCTGACCGACCTGATGTTCCCGCTCGGGATTGTCGATCACCCCATGGATCACAGTCAGTCGCTGTTGAGCACCGATTTCACCACCAACGCAGGTAGCGTGATCATCTCGGGCACCGCCAAGTCAGGCCGCTCGATTGCACTCACCACGATGATCGTCACCTCGGCGCTGCGTCACGCACCACGGATGCTGTCCTGGGTGATCGTCGATCAAGGTGGCCGTCTCGCTTTGACCCGTGATCTACCCAATGTCGCCGGATACGCCAACCGCGGAAACACCGATATGCGTGAACGCATCTTCTCGGAGATCCAACGCGTATTCACCTTGCGTTCAAGACTCTTCGCGACACACTCGCTGACCTCGACCGCAGAATATCTCCAATGGCGCGAGAACAACCCCCAACCAGCCGACCCCTACGGCTACCTGTTCGTCGCGATCGACGGTTGGATCTCACTGCAAAACGAACTCAAACAAGACCAAGCGACCTTCGGCTGGGTCAACGGCCTAGGCAGCCTCATCGAAGCCGGCCCGTCATTCGGCGTGCACTTCGCCATCACAACCGACAACTCCGCCATGGACCTACCCCAGGTCGCCCAGAAAGCAGTGAGCCCGTTCTACCTGCGAGGCGCCGAGAACCTACCGGATGCCGGCACCGAAGCAAAGAAGATCCTCAAGGCATACCCCGTCAGCCAGCCAGGACTCACTCTGTCACCCCGCACACACAACGGAAACAAGAAACACGACGTTCTCAAGGCACGTTTCGCCGTCCCCGTAACCCAAGACATCCCAGAACCCACCGTCGCCGAGATCGAACACCTCGAAGCCCGCGACTACAGCGACGACATCAGCCAGCTCTGCGCACAAATCAGTCAGGCCGCCACACCAGACCAACGGATCCCCGTCCTCAAGCCTCTACCTACCGACCTGCCATTCCAACAGATATGGCCCGCATGGCGCCGAACCCAGATGCGCAAGACGCCACTGCCCGGCCGCCCACAACGCAACATCGAGATCCCCCTGGGCCTCAACAACGTAGACATGACCATCGCCGGACTCCCATGGAATCCGCACCCTATGCTCTACAGCCCCCACTCACTCGTCCTGGGCCGACCGCAGTCAGGGCGAACAACATTGCTCCGCACAATCATCGCCGGCATCCTTGGATCGTTCGCACCCCACGAAGCCAAAATCATCATCCTCGACGAGCGCGGAGGACTGGCCCGCGAACGTCGATTCCTCGAACGCGAGCACTACCTAGGTGCCTACGGCGACCGCGAAGACACCCAACGCATCCTCAGAGCAGTACTCAACGAAGCCAACCGCCGGGCACAAACCGGCACAGACATCGACGAAACCGTCGAAGAACAACAAACCTTCTTCGACGGACCCACACTGTTCGTCCTCGTCGACAACATCGACGGATACCGCGACAACCAAGGACCCTCACCAAAAGCAGCCAGCCTGCTCGCCGAGATCATCAGACTCAGAACCCGCGTCGACATCCGTGTCATCGCCACCGCAACCCACCGCGGATACAACGCCGATAGCGCGCGCACGGCGTCACCGATCGCCGCCCTCGACGAAGTACGGGCGCACATCCTCTCGCTGGCCTGTGGCGACGACAGAATCAAGATCCGCGATGTCCGCCCAGAGAACTTCCTGATGCCCGGCCGCGGCTACCTGATCTCAGATCTAGTTCCCCCAGCCGCCAACGGCAGCCCCCCGGTGATCCAGGTAGCACACTTCAACGGCCTCAAACGCCCGTAGAGACGCGAACAATCGGCGAACAGAGCGACCGATGACCGTTTACATCGACGACATGCAACGACCGGCTCAGGTGGGGCGGCTGAACGCCGTGTGGTCACACCTGATGGCCGACACCGACGACGAGTTACACGCCTTCGCAGCCAAGCTCGGATTACGCCGGGCGTGGCACCAGAAGCAAGGAACGCCAACCTCTCACTACGACGTTACCGAGCCAAAGCGTCAGCTTGCTCTGAAGCTCGGCGCGGTACCCATCGGCTACATGAGCCGAGAGTCGATGGACCTGTTGCGCCGCAAACGCGAAGCCATGCTGACCGATTGACCCGCTTATCGGCGAAAGGAAACGCGCATGAGCAACGACCAGATCGTGTGCAGGCACATGTTGGTCATCACCCTCGACCACATCGAACAGGCCAAGCTTGACGCGGGCGAGTACGTGTTCCCCGAGCACGTCGACAGTCGCAGTTACGACACCAAATGCATGGTGACCAACAGATGCGGTGGCTGGATCGAATGCCGTGAGTCGCACGAGGTTGAGGGCAAGAGAGCTGACTGCGGGCCCTACGACTGCGACTGTGGCGGCGAAGACGGTCCGTCCTGCTTGGGAGAGACCGAGGCCGACTACGCACCCTGGTATGACCGCGAGGAATTCGATTTCCACGGCGTCGAGCACACCTGGCGCTACGGGCACGGCTGGACGGTCCCGTACACCGGCTGCATCGTCGCCTGGGGCGACTACGAACTGCCCGATGGCTACGAGGATCTGCCGCGTGGCGAGTACCAGGTCGATGATGACTGGGATGACACCGCCTGCAATCTGCTGCTCGTGGCGTCCCAGCTACCGCCTGATCATCCCGCCTGCTTGACGTAAGGAGATCACGATGACTCAGCCAACGAGCGTTGCAGCACTGCGCATCTGTCATTGTGGCCAGCCCGCGCACGAGAACGCGTACGGCCACAGCTGTGATCAATGGCCACTGTGCGAGGCTCCCGCGCACAGTACCGATCCGACATAGGGAGAATGGAATGAACTTCAAAGCAGGACAACGGATTCGCGTCCAGCTTCCATTGCGGCCCGATCTTCATGTGGATCTCATCCGGCATCAGGAAGGCTGGAGTCAAATCGACGGCGACGGCGTGTTCCCTACAAGGACCCTGAGGTGTCGCGGTGCACCTGGGCGCCCATCTCCGGAGGCTAAGGAAAATGGACATGGTTTGGATTTGGATGAATTCCCGCCGGCAGAAGGTAACCGGCGGCTACCAATCGTCGGCAAATCGCGCGCACGCTCAGTGAGCGGCGGCCTTGTAGGCAGCCATCACCGCAGCAGGGACCCGCCCGCGACGCGCCACGCGGTGGCCGTTCGCCGCAGCCCATTCGCGGACCTCGGTGCTCGACGGCTCGGCAGGAGCTCTACGCGAACTGGCCCTACGTCGCGGCACCGGCTTCGGCTTGGCCGATTGCCGCTGCGACCGGGACTTCGGGCGCCGTGCTGCGGGAGCCTCACGCGCCAGCGCTTGTTTCGCAGCCTGTTTCGCCGCGGTGATATAGCGCGCCATGTCCTTGTTGAACTGTGCGCCATTGTCGGCGGTGAGGACCAGTGTGTATTCGTTGCCGCGATACGAAAACTCAACAATGTCAACATCGTCGGCCTCTATCGGCCCTGCGCCGAGGTCGTCCTCATACTCCACCGTGACAATTTTTCCCACGAGTTCCCTTCCAGATCGATTCGCTGCTGGCAGTCAAGCAGTCAACCCTATAGGTCTGCAAAGCGCAGCGTTTGGGACCCGGAAACGACCACCTTGCCGCTTCGACCCAATTCGCGACGCCACTACACCCGGCACTGCGGGCACCTTTCCGTTACGCAAATAGAGGCAGGGGCACCCGCTGTACGCTTCTAAAGGAGTAGGCGCATCTGAACTGATTGTGCCTCTGAGGATTCCAGCTTCGAAGGAGACACGATGGCGGTCAACGTATGGCAGCTGAAGGTGGGCGACAAGATCCGCGAGAAAGGCAAAGACTACGACCTCACGGTCTCATCGATCGCGCCGCCCATGTCTGGCGGCCGCGCCGAACGTCACGGTCCGAGCATCACTGCCCATATCCGTCCAGGCGGATACTCAACCTCGTTTGATGCCGAAACGGCCGACCGCTTCGAGAATGTCTCCTGAAACCACAACATCGTCGCAATCGGAGACGGACCTTGACGCTAGGCGGTTGAGAACGGAGTTGATCGAAACCGTGGACACCACACGCACAACCGGCCCCGCCCAGCTCTCGCTGGAGACCGCAACGTTCGTCATCGTCGATCTCGAAACTGCGGCGAAGATCCCACCCGCGACGCCATCATCGAAATCGGGGCAGTGCGGCATCACGCCGGCATCGTCGTCGACGAGATGTCTACCATGGTCGATCCCCAACAGCCCATCCCGCCCGAGATTGTGAAACTCACCGGTATCACCCAAGACATGGTCGACGGCGCCACAGAGGTCAGCGAAGCCCTGCCCGCGTTCCTGGAGTTCGCGCGCGGCGCCGTCCTCGTCGCACACAACGCCGAGTTCGACCTTGGATTCCTGACCGCGGCCGCCGCCGCCCACCACATCCCCTGGCCCAATGCCATGCCCATCTGCACCGTACGGCTGGCACGCAAACTGTTCACTCGCGACGAAGCGCCGACGGTCGCCCTGCGCGCCCTGGCTGAGCTGCTTGGCGTGAGCAACGTGCCGACCCATCGCGCTCTCGACGATGCCCGCGCCACCGCCGAAGTACTTCACGAACTGCTCGGCCGGGCCCGAGCGCTCGGAATCACCACCCCTGGCCAGCTGCACGCCTTCGCCTCTGCATAACCCCGCTGAGAGCGGCGATATCCGAGGTTGGCGAGCGTTTGATTGTTCAGGTTCGATCGACGGGTATTCCGAGGCGATGGCTACCGAGGGCAATGGCGCGCTGATGCGCTGCCCATTGGCCCGATGTGTCGCCGGCCGACCAGGTCAGGCCGTCGTCAAACCAATCCTCGAGGACAGTTGCGACGCCGTGGCGGTCGAGCACAAACTGGAAGCGGCCGGCGTCCGTGTAGTGAGCGGTCGGGTATGCGATGACCGCCGCTGGCGTCGTGAGATGCAGCCATAGGCACCCGTTTGAACGGTAAGTGCCGTCCTCGGAGGTTGTTCCGCGGCGAAGCTTCATCACAGCCTGGGCGGCGTCGCTGATCTCGGTGATCGCTTCTGCGGATGAGGTGACCAGCGTCCACGACGTCGGGGAAGGGAGTGTGCGTGCCAGGACTGCTGCTCGGGCGAACGATTTGATCGGCAGTCGTTCTCGTTCTGCGGCGCCGCGGACACATTCGTAGTCGTCATCGGTGAAGTCGAGGTTGATAGCGGGCATGCAGCCTCCAATCGGCAAGGTACTGAAATAGTACTAATACAGTACCCAGGGAGGGTTTCGTCGCCGGGTGCCGCGCCCTATTGGTACCATCATTCGTACGTAAAACCGTACGAATGATGGTACGGTGCCAGGCATGCGGATAGACCAATATCGTCTGTTCTCTTCCACGGAAGCCCGTTCGACATTGCCGGCCATCTTGGACGCGGCGGGTGAGGGGCGGACTTCTCACGTAATTCGGGACCGCACTGTCGCCGCGCATATCGTTCCACCGGATGCGCTAGTCGTCACCAACGATGTCGAGCCAGCGATCAGGGTCGCGGTCGTATCCGAGAAAGCAGCCTGGCTTGTCACCGAGGCTGAACGCAACGGCTACCGAAACGCAGGCGACAGCCTGGGAAAAGTCCTGGCCTGGACATGGGAATCACGCCCTGACACGGCTGTGCGATGGTTCGCTTCCTACGCCCTGGCGCTGTTCGACCTACTTGAAGCACGCAGGATCGCAAGACCAGCATTCGACACCCTATGGTGGGCAGTCAACGTCGCACTGCGGGGATTCCTGCTCGACGGTGCGATCAGTGATTTCGAGAGGACAATTCGTGAACGGCTAGCCGATCTCGGTTATGTCAACGTGTTCACCGCTGCCGAGCTTGCCGGCCGCGGCCGAGAGCGCGGTATAGACGATCCATGGCCTGACACAGAATCGTTTGGACTCGGGTGGGCCAAAAAGCGGTGGCGCGACATCGACGTCGGTGATTTCGTGCCAGACCCGCAGCTCCAGTACGAATTCGGCTCGGTCGACGATTGGTGTCGCGTCTTGTCTACCGACGGCGCACTGCGACGGATGGACGGCGGCGAGACGCACCTGTCTATCGATGAGAACTCGTGGGTGCCGTTCCGCGCCCAAGGGCCGTGGCACTGGCCTGCGGGGCAGTGACCATTCCCTGGACATTGTCGTCTCCCGCAAAGATCCGGCAGAAGGATAGGCGCTCTGCCTGTATGATCTAGTACTGCAGCGGGGCGCCTACATCCTTTATTAGCAATGCTTTTCGCGGGGGTCCATCATGAGCGGCGAGTTGTTTTCAGGCTTCGATGACGCGGGGTGGGACGAGGCACCGTGGGACGCCGAACCAACATTCTCCTTGGATGAAATGCAAGTACTACTCAACCTCGATCTCTCAGTCGCTGAAGCGGCCGATCGCATCGGATGTGCTCACCACGACGTTGTCAGGCTCCGGAAGGCAAGCTGAACGCGATGCCGTCACCCGGCGCCGCCGCAGCGCCGGAAACGGCGTCGGCGAGAACGCGAGACCCACTCATCCACCTGAGACCTTCAAGGCTCAAAGCGCTTTCGCAACTGGCGTGTCAGCGGTCGGGATCATGACACGGATCGGCTGTGCGCCAAGCCATCTGACGTAGGCATCCCCGGGCGAACCAAGATCATCGGGAACATCGGTGCCGAGTACGGCCGCAGCCTGCCGCTGGGGCAAGCCCAGCGCGACCCTGGCCGTGAAGCTATCGAAATAACCGGTAGGTTCCAACGATTCCCATAGCTGGTATGGGGCACCGACCACCATCCGCAGCCCAAGACGGTGACCGTGAGCGGCAAGAAGGCGAACCGCCTGATCGAAGTCCTTGCCATGCAGCCATGACAAATTGTCGACCAGGACGAGCACTTCGGGCGCGTCAGTCCGATCCGGATCATCAACCTGGCTGGCTCTCAGTGCATTTCGATAACCCTCAATGCTGGTCATGCCCGTGGCCTGCAGGAACCTCTCCCGTCGATCAACCTGTCCCGCCAGAGCTTGGGTCAGCCGACGCGCCGTCCATTCACGACAATCATCGGAAAATGTGACATGGCCTAGGCAATGGGGGAGTTTTGAACCCAGCTCAGCGTATTCCTGCTTGCCCGACTTACCTTCCACAGCGAGAATTCCAGCGCGCGAAGGGTGCTGGGTGATACACAGCGAGAGCGCAAGCGTCCGCAATAGCGTAGTCGTACCGGCGCCAGGTGCCCCGACCACCAGAACGTGATCATCAAGGCTTGTCCACCGAGAAAAGTCGAGCGCGACGACCGCCCCCTTGGCATCAAATCCGATCGGAACACTCATATCCCCACCCGGACCATCATGTGCCGCCCAGCGAGCCGCTAGATCAAACTCCGGCCCCTCCAACCCGTGCAGCTTAAAAAACCCCGGCGCCTTGTTGTCTTCATCTCGACTTCGTTGACTGGTCACGACTTACCCCCTCAATCACCTACCCGAGCAGAACTCGGGAACCTAACCGGAACAGTAGAACCCAGCAATGACACGAGCGCCAGCACCAAAGCTGCGTTCGGAACCCAGCCATCCGGGATGTCGTCAATATGTGCTGATACTGCTCCGGCCTCGCGGTGGCTTCAGCACGTGATGTCGCCGCCTGGCGCTACCGTTACAGCGGGAACCGATCAGTGGCTCAACCTGACAAAAGGAGATGGTCGAAGTGGCACTTGAAAATGAGGTACGGGCCGCTGTCCGCCCTTGGAATGAGCGTCCACAGGTCCCAACCCCGGGGACGGTCTGCGCCTCTCTGATCTGTCACCGCGTCAACGGCGCAACCCTTTACGTGAACGACGGCGCCAACTGCGACCATGCCCATCTTGCGAAGGACGCCAACGCGCTGATTGATGCCTTTGGCCGCGGCGAAATCGACCCCGGGTGGGGCAACTTGGGTGGCGGGCATTTCGGCACGTTCATCACGACCCGCGAGGCCGCTGCCGCCGCCGGCGCTGAAGGCTGGCCGTCCCCGCCGCGCAATGAGTGATGAATGACCCGCCGGCTTCTAGTCGGATTCCTGGCGGGGCCGCTGTTGGTGAAGCGGTAGTAACTCGTCGAGTTCGGCAGCGAAGACCACCAACGGCGACGTTGTCTCTACGATCCGCTTCAGCAGAGGTGTACCCGACACCAGAGGCGGCTTCTTGAGAGCGACCAGATCAACTGCCGCCTCCTTGCGCAACACGGTCACCGCCTCAGCCAGCTCGATCGGCCCTGTGCCGTTGTACCCACAATTGTGGTAGGCGAAGCCGCGCGGAGGCATCGGCCACACCACGCCAGCGCTGTCACGGAAGTACGCCGCGCGGCCTCGGCCGACCTGCAGTTCAAATTCCCTGAGATGTCCCGTCGCGGGCACCTTCGTTCCGACCGTCGCATACACGACCCCATCAGCGGTCTTGATCACCCAGCAATTGGGGTCCTGTCGAGATGTCCACCACGTCAACTGGTGATCGTCCGAGCCCGACAACATGATCTCGGCGAACGTCGCTCCCAGAGTCTGCGGATCCTCCGCAAGGGGTTCTAGCTGGTCGACCCACTCGGTGGCCAACGGCCCGCGATCGGGCTCAGAGCGGATCGTGTAGTCCACGTACTGACGGATGTCGGGGTTTCGTCGCAACAGATCGCGGGCGGCCAACCGGGCGGCCACGCTGGGTACCCTCACCGAGAACAGTGTCGCCAACTCGTGATGCTCCGGTGCTGCGGGGACCTCGTGCATGGCATACCGAGGAAACGCCGCTTGCGTGATACCGGGGCGCATGACATCGCCGGGGATGTCCACGTCGTCGGCGGTGTAGATCCGCGATTCGATCCGCCGGTTGAGGATCTGAACCAGACGGCGGCACTCCGCTGCGATTGGGGAGGGCCCCTCGGGAACGAGTCGGGACAGGATCTGTTCGTCATACCACTCAGTGCGCGGTCTGACCGCCTGTGCGGCCGCGCCGGGACGCCACGCTGCCATCGCGTCCAGATCCCGCAAGCCGTACGGCCACCACGGGATATTCACGCGCAGCAGATGGGCCAAGTCGAACCAGCCGACCGTCCGGGCCACCGGCACCCCGTCTGGGCCAGGTTCGGCAACGACGATCTGGCCCTGCATCACCGTGGACACTGAGGTGCGGTCCTCGTGATCGGTGATCACTGCGACCGCGCTCACGCCCCCGAGCTCTGCGAGTAGACGCAGCGCCCACCACGATTCGGGATAGTCAGGTTCGACATAGGCCACCGCCACGACGCCGCGGTCGTCGGCCGGCTGCCAGCGATGGATCACCCATTCACGAGGACGGTCGCGCTGATCGAGCAGCGTAATCACCTCGGCCGCAACAAATTCTGCAGGACCCAGACCGTTACCGTCGTGGTATAGCCGTGGAATCCCGTCGACGGTGCGACGGCCACGACGCGGCTTGCGGCTGCGGATCAGCTCGAAGGCCTGGGCCTCCGACCATTCGTTGCGCCATCCCCGGTTCATCGGCTGAGGGAATCCCGCTGTGCCGCGGGCGAGGTTCTGCCGGACACTGGCCTCCGTCAACCCGACCAGTGCGCCGAACTTCCGAGCCGACAACCGCGGCTCGAACCACCGAGTCAATTCCCGCCAGTACTCGTCAGGTGCTAACGGTTCGACGGTGCTGGTCTCGCCAACCTGGGACGAAGAGTTGCCAGATTTCAGGAACGCGGGCTTGCGCATAACGTCACGCTAACGCCGCGGTCCGTGTAAGAGCAAGCATTGTCGACGAACGTGTGTCGACAATGTGCCCACACCGCGGCGGATCGGTTTGTTGGAGCCTATGTCCGTGGCTTCGAGGCGGGAGAGTGACACGCATCCGCGCACGGCTCAGGCGGTCCGCCGTGTCAGACGCGGGACTATCTGGTTGTGACCGCGGCTTCGGTCAGTTACCCGGGGCCGAGGGAGAAGACCGGGTCGAGAAAGGATGCGACCAACGCGGCCTGGTCATCGAGGTTCTCCTCGCAGAGGGACTCGATGCCCTCCTTGCGCCGCCACGCGGCCCACTTCGCCTGTCCCACGGCGGAGTAGCCCTCCAGGAGCGGCGCAACTGGACCGAGCACGACTCCTCGGTAGCGCGCGACGGCCCGGGCCGCGCGGAGAAGTTCTGCGTCGTCGAAGCCCGCCCGGCCTAGTGTGACGATGTCGACGTAGTCGCGCCAGCGGGTGCTGGTAATGCCGCGCTCGAGAATCGTCACTCCTTTCTCGGCCAAGCTGGTCTCAGCGGCGTAGCCGAGTAACGTGATCGGGTCGCCAAGAATTCGTTCGATAGTCACCGGCCTGGGCGCCGGCACGATCGGGTCACCGGTGGAAACATCCCACAGTGCCCCGCCTTTCCACGGCCCGATCGTCGCGGGAACCCGCACGCGCAAGCCGGGGTATTCGGCTTGTTCGCGGATGTCCTGGACGGTGATCGCGTCGATGTCGAAGTTGACTCCGTCGTCGACGGCGACAGCGGCGATGTCGCGGACCACGTCGATGAGGTGGTCGGCGGTGACGTCGGCGTTGATGGCGTTGGCGTCGGCGTCCTTCGTCGGTCGGCGAACACCGTAGGCGGCCAATAGGATTCCGCCTTTGAGGATGAAGTCGCGGGCGTGTGGCGTGCGAGTGAGCCGGTCCAGGAACGATTCGAGGACGTGCCGAATCAGGTACTCCTGGGTCGGCACGACGGGACCGCTTTTGTCCTTGGCTGAGCGGGCAGCCGACTGGATGCGGCGGAACACCTCGTCGCCGTCGCTCAACCCATCATCTCCAGCGCGCGCAGAGCGGGGGTCTTGGCTCGCGGAAGTCGGGTCGCGATGTCGAGCAACCGCGCGGGCTTTCCCCCGCGGCGCAGCCATTCGCGCAGCGCGTCTCGCGCCAGCTCGTGTCCGACCTCGCCGCGGAGGCGGAACGCGTCGGCGATCGAGCGTTCCGGGGAGTAGATCCCGATCGTTTGGTCCGATCCCGCGATCGTGATCTGCTCGCGGCCGATCTCGAACGTGTCCCGATCGAACAGGTGCCACGTGATGGCACCTGTACTGGCCGGTGGGCGCGCTCCTCGCGGGATCGCGACGTCCAGTGTGGAGGGGATCGCGTCGGTCAACTCGTGGTAGGCCAGAGCGGAGGTCAGGCAGATCGTCGCGTCGGGACGGCGGGTCGCGGCTTCGAGTTGGTCCCAGTCGGCAGCCGGCGCCTCCGCGGGGAGGTAGATCCCCCGTGCAATACGGTCCATCCGGCCATCGTTCGCGCGGCGGTAGAGCGCGCTGCGCGACAGTCCCCGTAGCTTGGCGGTGTTCGGGGTCAGTGCTTCCACGGGGTTCACCTCCTTAAGTCGCACATAAGAAACGAAACGCGTACAGATAATCATACCTGTGTACGGTTCGTTCCGATAGAGGTCTACACTGCCGCCGGAACGATTCGCCTACAGATAAATGTATCTGCACACAATTTGTTCCATTGGGCTGTCACTTCGCAACGGGGCTGCTCGACACCGTCAACGTCGAGTTTGAGCCAGGCCTTCGACGGCGGAGCGGACATTCTCGTACTCCTCGTCGCTGAGCAGCTTGAGCAAATGAGCGGTGCTGACCTGGTCCCACGTTCCGGGGATCGACCCTCCGTAGAGGCAGCCACCGTCAACGCGCCAGTCGTGTTTGCTGGACAGGGCTTGCTCTATCGGCGTACCTTGGTCGCGTACCGCCTCGTAGGGAGGTGGTGTGGATTCCTGTAGGAGGAATGAATGTTGAGCCGTATTGCGCGTGAGTTCGCCGCCGAAATTTCCTTTCATGACTGGTCAGATTCCCCTTATCGTCTGGACCGTGCCGGTCATCAGCGCGACGACGAGAACCCGTCTAAGCGCAGCGAAAAGCAGCTGAATCCCGAAGAGACTGAGAACGTCCGCACCAATGTCATGTGGGTTGCCGCTCAAGTCCTCAAGCATCTCGACCCCAACATGGATCTGCATGAATTCGCCGCTGCGTGCGGGGTTCCCAGACGCGTGACGCGCCGGTCCGACGGCTCGCCAAGCGGCGCCATCACCTACGGGATCCGGTGGACTGAAGACGGTGTGACCGCTGCCCCTCCCGGCGCCCCGTTAGCTGACCTCCTCGACCGATACAAGAGTGCGCTGGTAGGACCGAACTATATCGCTGTCGCTGATCTGACCGAGACCGCAGTGCACACCGCAATCGCTGAATTCTCAAAGTTTCCAAGGGTTTTCAAGGATCGTGCGCCCGACGCTGCGCTCCGCGAGTATATGGCGACCGCGCAGCGCTACCAGGATGTTGCCGCCTCGGTGATTGACCTCGTGAGCGTGGGGTGCCGCCACGGCCGCTCTGAGCATGACAAGGCCCTGGCTGATGCGATCACGCTGCTGGGGCAGCCGTGGCAGTGGACCAGCCTCGCTATCGTCGACACGGTCCACGGCACACCGGCAGGCACAGTTCAAATGGTCCAAACTTACAACGAACGCCTGCAGTCCCTGGCGTCCTTGCCAGCAACATTGGTGATGTACGCCGGCGTTATTGCGGCGATCGACGGCGCCAACTACGGGGCAGTGCGGGCACTGACGACCGACGCGCAAGTCAGTATGTCGTTGGTGCGAGACGAGCGTGTGCCGGCGATACTGCGGCTCGGGCCTTGGGAGTCAGTGCCCGAAGAGGCCGACATCGTCGCGCTGCGCACCAATCTGGCGCGCGGCGGGAAAATGCCCGACGACTTGCTGCGCAAGATTGCGGCCGGACCGGTCCGCCATGTTCCATTTGCGTTCTCGAAGTTCCTCTTCGAGGCACTGAACGGTCGCGTAGGACGTCACCGCTACCCCGATTTGTTCGATGAGGCCGAGATGCTGTTCTCGATGATCTTGGCTGACCTGCGACTGTCCGGTGGCCCTTATGCTGACCCCTGGCTCGGTCGCTTCGTCGAAACTATTGCTGAGAGCCCCACTTTCGAGGGCAGCCCGGTCGGACGGTACTTCGACAAAGCCGTGAGCGCTGGCGCAAGCTGGGCGCCCTTACGAGCCGGAATGTTCGGCGGTTCGCCAGTACGCGTCGCGGCGGCAGTCGACTACCTGATTCCTGAGATCACCAGCGCGGCGTCTCGACGAGCACGCTGACTACGTCGGCCGCGCGGACAAGCTCCGCCTCGTCGAACCCCGCCCGCCCTCACGACGACGCCGGCGTGGCGCGCTTGTCCGGTGAGAGAGGCCTTCGGCTGTCTCGACGTTCAGAGGCATTCCGCGGTCAGTCAGCCACCAGTTTGGCCAAGATGGCCCGATCGGCGGCCCGCACAGCATCCGATAACGTCCCGATAGCCAACGGAGGGAATCATGGGCGACAACAGTGAGACCAGCGGCGAGCAGCGTTCGGCGCGGGACCGTATCGCGGCCACGGCCGCCGAGCACGGCTGGTCGGAGGCGTTCGGCGATGTCGCATCCAACGCCCGGATCTACGAACGATCAGAGCGGGTGATCATCATCGGCTATGCGCCGGCCGGCGCGGTCACCGGCGCAACCCGCATGTACGGATCCGCATCGACTCCGCTGCGCACCGACCTGCCCAAGGGCGAACTCACCCAACGCGACAGCGGCAAGGCAGACCAGATCTTGACCTGGCTGGCAGAGCCCGACTCATCCAGACCAACACCGCCGCCGTCCGCCGGCCCCGAGGACTGACCACCACCAGCATGGACCAGGACCGCGAGCTCCACGCCATCCACGAGCACAACCGCCGATCCTGGGAAGCGCTGACCGGCCTGGCGTAAGACCTGAACGCTTCACCGAGCGAGCAGGCAGCGGTATGGATTGCATCGCCGCTGGTCAAGACGCGGGTCAATGCCCCGTTGCATTGTGTGCCTGATGGGCACACAATGGTGTGTATGGCTACGAAGACGGAGCGGTTCGCGGTGCGCCTGACTGCTGATCAGGACGCGCTGATTCGTCGTGCCGCCGAAGCGGAGGGGACCGATCTGACCAACTTCACGGTGACCGCGACGCTGGCTCATGCCCGCGACGTGCTCGCCGATCGCCGGCTGTTCATGCTCGACGCACCGGCCTGGTCGGAATTTCTTTCGGTGCTGGACCGGCCGGTGTCACACAAGCCGCGACTGGAGAAGTTGTTCGCGGAGCCCTCGATCTTCGACGAGTGAGCGGCTACAGCGCGCCCCGACCGATCAGCGAGAACGATGCGGTCGCCGACTTCGACAGCGGCGAGCCCACCCTGGACCAGTACCTGCGGGGACGCGCTCTGGCCAACCACGTCGAGGGCGCCTCCCGGTGCTTTGTGACGCGCCGGGACGGCCGCGTCGTCGGGTTCTATGCACTGGCCTCGGCGGCGGTGGAGCGCGCCGGCACACCCGGACGGGTGCGACGCAACATGCCCGATCCGGTGCCGGTGATCTTGTTGTCGCGGCTGGCGATCGACCGCAAGGAACAGGGCAAGGGGTTGGGTGCGCAGCTGCTGCGGGATGCGATCGCCCGCGCGGTGGCGGCTGCGGAGATCATCGGGGTGCGGGCACTGCTGGTTCACGCGCTGCATGAGCAGGCCCGGGCGTTTTACACGCACTTCGATTTCGAGCCCTCACCGACCGACCCGCTGCACCTGCTGCTGTTGATCAAAGATGCCCGCGCACTGATCGACCGCAGTGGTGGACTCTGATGGCCGAGGAGACCATCGACACGGAGTTGCTGGGGCGGTCGGCGTTCCGCAAGCTCGAACACGGTTTCGCGATCCGCGATCGGCTGGTTGACGTCCTTGCCGAGCAGCAGGCGACCGAGCGGCAGTACCGCCGGCGCGACAACAGCGATGAGTACACCTCCCGCACGGCGTGGGCGGAGTGGGTGCTGGAGTCCGATCTCGACTACACCGAGTCCGCGCTGCTCCTGGGGGACTTCATCCACAACCTGCGCGCAGCGCTGGATCACGCCGTGTGGGCGATCACCCCCGCGCACATTCAGGAGAAGAGACCGACCGAGGTGGCGTTTGCGTTGCGTTCGACCGAGCAGAGCTACGCCAAGTGGGCGAAGGCTCGCCGCGACTGGTACGGGCCGGAGGTGTTCGACGTACTCAAGAGCAGCCAACCGTTCAACGCCGTGGGCACCGGCACGCTGCATCCGCTGCACATCCTGCAGTTCCTGTCGAACACCGACAAGCACCAGCTGCTCAACATCGTGGCCAACAGCCAGGTCGACATGGGCGGTGTCACTGTTGATCCGGAACCGCCCGGCGGTGTGATCTCCACCGTGAACCGGGGCGTCGTCGCCAAGGGATCGATATTGGCACGAGTCGAGTTCGCCCGACCCACCGCCCCAGGGAAGACAGAGGTGACGCTGAAGCCGGTCTTTGCGTTCGAACAGGTGTTTCGGTACGTCGACCAAGACGGCGCACCGCAGTGGCTGGTCGTCGGCGAAGCGATGAACGAGATCGGCCCGGATGTTGTCGAGGCCGTCAGCTACCTGCTCTCGGCACATAAACGCGACTGTGAAAACAGCAGCACGAAGGAAAGGGATGGGACCAGGGAGTGAACCTCTACCAACTGCGGGACCGGATCGAGAACTCGAGCGCAGCCGAGTGGGTGAAGGTGGAACCCGCAGGGGTGACCTACCGCTACCGGTTCGAGGTATCCACGGATCGCGATGGCGGCGAACAGGTCTCGGTGGACAGCCACCGAGTGGTCGCTGTCTACACCGCCGACGTCAACCTGACCATGGCCTACGGGATGCCGGAGGTCAAGGGCACCCGGTGGCGCAACGAGGACCTGAAATTCGAGTGGGCAACGTTCCCCGACAAGCGCTTCACCGTCGAGAACGCCGACATCTTTTGGGCTGGCGCGCTCATTCATCGAGTGAACTACCTCGGTGCCGACGGTGGGCGCGCCTACCTTCCCCTGGGCGGTGGCAACGACGGCCTCGACGTGACCCGCCTCGATGTCGCGGTGGCCGGCATCGTCGACGACCTCGAAGGGGGCAGTCGGTTCCGCTCCTACGTTGACGGCGTGCCGTACCGCATTCAAGACTGACGCGCCAGTGAGGGACTGTCACCCGTGGCGACACGGGGAACCCAGCTGCGGCGATCTGCTCCACCCCGGTCTCGGCCCGGCCTTGATGCGGCGGTGCTCGGCAACCATCCTGGCAAGCTCAGCGCGCTGAAGCGCCGCGAACTCCGATCAGATCGAGCCGGACGCACTTGCTCGGCTGCAGGCAGAGATCACTCGTGCTGCCTGGCTATCAATTTGTGGCAAACAGATGCGTAGCGTGCGAGTGGGCGCGCTAGCTGGGAGTCGGGTCGCAGCTATGCGCGTTTGGCTAAGGCACGCTCGCGCTCTATGCCCGCTTCGGGGCGTATTTCATTGAATGCCAGCGAACACGTTTTAGCGGACTATGGCGCTTACCAGTGCTTTAGCCTTGGAAGCATGGTAAAAGCCAGGGGGATTCGCGGGCGCTTTGCGAAGAGTTTGGTGGCGGCTACGGCCGCTGCTCTTGCGTTGAGCGGTTGTACGACCACTGTCGACGACGCGCACGCAGTGAAGTCGACAGCACCGGAGGACAGCGGCGTCGAGTACCACGGGCCGCCGCTGTCGACGGACAAGGCGGCCCCGGTCAATGCGTTGGCCGGAGGAGTGCCAATCTACGTGGGATCCGGGCCGGACCCGGCCCGCTGCACTGCCGGGTTTCCGCTCGTTGGTGTGGGCGGGATCCGCTACTACCTCACCGCCGGACATTGCGCGCGTGGCGAAGAGAACGCACCGGTCTTCGTCGACGTCACGAAGTTGACCGAGTCCGGGGAGCTGAAGACGACCCGGGTGGAGATCGGCAGGATCACCGACAACCAGTACCCGGCGGAGTACGTATACAACGCCACAGACCCCGCACCGTTCCCTGATCTCGCAGAATTCACGGCGAACACAAAGACGTGGCCGGCCCCGGCCACCTCGCTCGTCGGAAACCAGTCGATAGCGGCGGCTGGGTTCCCGCCCGAGCGGATTCTGGATGCGCAAGACCACGGGCAGACATGGTGCTGGCCGGTCGCGCAGACCATCGGATTCGCTACCGAATGCGGCGACGTGAAATGGGTCCGCGAAAACTACGTCGGAATTGAGCCGAAAAACCCGCAGTGGGCGGACTCGATCGGTGACGCTTTTCCCGGAACGCCGGTGTGGTCCGCCGATTACGGCTCTGGCCGCATCGGGACTGTGGGTGTCATGTCGCTGCGCCTGGACAACGGCGTGTATGTAGTGAACGCCAGCCACGCCTACATCGACAATCAGCACTTCATGCCTGACTCGGCGGTCGGCGCGAAGATGCCTGACGGGTTCGTGCCCAACCCTCCACTTTTCGCATTCCCGAAGTAAAACCCCTGGGAGACAAGGACAAAACCCGATGGCCGTCGAGAAAGTACCCGACCCGTACAACCTCATCCAGGACAACTTCCCCACAGACAGTGAAGAGAAGTTCGCCACCTCCGCCGCGTCCATGGGCGAGCTGGTCCTGCACCACAACCTAATGTCCTCGGAATACACAAGCGCCATCACAGGATTGGGTGACGAACACTTCCAGGGCATGCTCGCCGATGCCACCCGCGAAGAGTTCTCCAAACTCTCAAAAAGCCACGATGCCGGCGAGCAGTTCTGCCAGAAGCTCGCCGAGACTTTCGCATCGCTCGGAATGCAGATACTGACGTGCAAGAACAACATCAACACCGCATGCAGCATGGCCTCGGCCAAGATCGGGGTCTGGGAGAACCTGAAAATCCTGGCCAACGCCGAAACCCAGAAGGAATACCAGAAGAAGATCGACGACACCAAAACCAAAACCCGCGAAGACATCGCCTCACTCAACGACCAACTCGAGAAGTCCATGACCGACGCCGAAACATCACTCGGCGCACTACACGAGCAATTCCTCGCGGAGACCAGCGGAACTGGCGGAGGTCGTGGTGGTGCACCTGATGCAGTTGCGGCGTCGTTTTCTGGAGAGAAGGATGCGGCGGCAGAGAGTTTCGGGTCCCCTCCCGGTGCAGACGCGCTCGAAGCAGGTAGCGGGTCGGGTGTGGATGCTGCCAATGGTGCTGGTGCAGAGCAGCTTTCAAATGCCGCAAGTCCCATTAATCCTGGCGCCTTGATGGGCGGTATGCCGCAGCAGATGCCGGCGCCTGCCGGTGGGGCGCCAGCTGGTGGGGGTATGGGGTCGCAGTTGCCGGGGCAGGAGTTGGCGTCCAAGGCGATGGATATGGCTCAGAATCTGGGTGGTAAGGAGTCGACGTTTCTGTCGGATGATTCGGTGAAGGATCTGTTGGCTGCGTCGTCGGAGAATTCTGGTGGCAGCCACGGTGGTGGCGACTTGTCGTCGTCGGAGAGCGGCCAGGGCGGCAGCAATCAGGGTGGCGGTACTGGTGGTGGGGCTGTAGGTGCTGTGCCGGTGAGCAATCCGTCGGTGGCGTCTGGTCCTTCGCCGGCCGCTCCGGTGGCTTCTGCGCGTCCGGCTGGTGGTCCTTCGGTGGCGATGACCGAGCTTGCGGGCGCCCCGGCTGCTAGTGGTGTGGTCAATGGGTTGGGTTCGGCGGCTAGTGGTGTCAGTGGCTTGGCCGGAAGTCCCGCGGCTGCGGTACCTGCGGTGGCGCAGCCGATCAGCACTGCGGCAGCCACTGTTGGCGGGGCAGGTTACGGTGCGCCCCTGGCGTTTTCGCCGAATGCGGGGTCTGTGGTGGTTCCGTCGACGCCTGGCGCGGTGGGGTCGGGTCCGGTGAGTTCGGCGCCGGGTGCGCCGGGTTCTTCTTCTGCGGTGCCGCCGACTGGCGGGCCGGCCGCACCAGCTGTTGCGCCTGCTGCGCCAGTGTCGCCGGCTCCTGCTCCGGCTCCTGCGCCTGTGGGTGCTCCGCCGGTGGTGGCGGGTGTCGCTCCGGTTCCGGCGAGTTTGGGGTCGGTTCCTGCGGGGGTGTTGAACTTGCTGGGGCCGCCGGCGATGTTGGCGGTCTCGGCTGCAGCGCCTGATCGGCTTGCGCAGCTGCCGGTGGAGCAGCGGATCACGATTTTGAATACCGCGTCGATTGTGACGCAGATGCGTGAAATTGGTTGGCCTGCTTCGGTTGCGACGGCGTTGCTTGATGATGGTGTTGTTGTCGCGGTGGCGATCGCGACGGGTGATGACCTGTCGATCATGCCGGCGGATATCACTATTCCGAAGGCGTCGATTTTGTTGCACAACTTCAATCTTGGTGAGCGGTTTCGGTCTGAGTGGGCCGGGAATGCGGACACCGTTGCGAAGCTGCTTGCGGGGATTGATCGGCATCCTTGGCTGAACCGGTCGATGATCAAGCACGTGTGTGCTTTCACGCGGAATCGTGAAATCGCTGACCCGGCAGTGCCGTTCACTCCGATGTCGATGGATGCTGCTTGGGCGATCCGGTATCTGTACACGCCGCCGCGTGAGACTGCCCCGGCGTATTCGTTGCAGACTGAGACGTTCACTGAGGATCAGATCAGATATTTGTTGGGTGTGGCGGAGCGGCATTGGCGGTTGCCGACGATCCGGTTGCGGCGTGAGGGGCAGGCTCGGTTGGAGTCGGCGTCGATGTTCGCTTCGCGGTGGTCGGACACCGGTGAGGCGGTGCTGCGGTCTTCGCCGCGTGGATACGATCAGCGTATTGCTGGGTTCTTGTATTCGTCTGCGCGTGAAGCCCTGCTGGCTGGCGATTTAGATCGGGCGTCGTGGTACGCGCAGTACTTGCGGCGCCAGACGTTGCCATCGGCGCAGGGCGCTGCGGCGTGATGTTTGCTGTTTACGGGCATGTTTGGCAGGTAGAATTTGCTGCTTTAGTGGAGTGTTCGGCTATTCAGTCGCTTTAGAATGGAGTGATGATGGACTTCGGACTCTTGGGTGTCGGCGAAATCGAGGGGTTGCTCTCGGCGTTGCAGGGCTTCAACCTGGCTAACATGGCGTCGAACTTGGCGCAGACAGGTATCGCGCATTCGGTGGTCCCGCCGGGAATGGAGTTGGCTTCGGCTACGGCCACCACCGCGATGCAGGCGCAGATCGCCGAGCTCGACGCGTTGTGCCAGGCATCGGGGGCCAACCTGCTGGCCTATCTGTCGGTGTCGCAGTCGAACAAGCTTGGTGGTGTGGCCACCGATGTGGCGGCGGCGACGCCGTTCGCTGTCGCGTAGGCGGGTCGGCCATGTTTACCGCGGTGCACTGGGACTACCTGCACCGTGTGGGTTTGGTGCCGCCGTTCCCGGCAGTGCTGGGCGCCGTCACCGGTGGCAGTGCTCTTGATGATCAGCTGCGGAGTGACTTGTTGAACACCGGTGTCGCTGTCGAACGGGCCGGGGAGCTGGTGCTGGAGGAGTCCAGGCGCCCAGTATTGGAGGCGTTCGCGGCGCCCGCGGTGAAGTTGTTCGGCACTGTGTTGCTATATCGCGATGCTGTGCGGCGCAGCGTATCTGTTGATGATGTTGCTCCGCAGTGGCGTGAGCTGGCCGAGGCGACGTCTGTGGTGATTCCTCAGGCCAAGTTTGTTGTGGCGGTCACCGATGAGGTGGTTTCGGCTGCTGTGCAGTACCGGGGATGTGTGTCGCTGTCCGGTGTGGATTGTGCACATGCCGACCCGGTCGTGCAGGCGGCGCGGTTGCTGTGGGAGGCGCTTTCTCCTGGGCGGCCGTATGGCGGCCTGCAGGAAGTGACGGTTGGCCTGCCCGCGTTGACGGCGGTGTCGCGGGTGCGGGTGGGAGCCGGCGAGCCTGATGGGCTTGAGGCCGCGTCGGGAGTTCTCAGTGACGCCGGGGTGGGGGCCGAGCGGGGTCGACGGTTGCTCGATTTGTTGGCCCAGGAGCCGTTGGCCGCCGCGCAAGTGTGTGTCTCGGTGTGGTCGCATGACCGGAGAGTCGAGTCGAAGGACGCTGCGATCGGGCTGGTGGAGCTCGACGGTGGTGCGGTGTTGAGCGTGCCGAGTTGGCGGCTGGATGGCAACTGCCACGTCACGTATATGCCGGCGACGGCGGGCCGGTGGGAGAAAGAGATCGCCGAATTTGTTGCGCATTATCAACAGCGCGCAAAAATTGCCTGAACCTTTTTAAGCGACAGGTTGGTGGTTTGCGGCGGATAGGATAGTCCCATGGTGGACACTTCCGTTGATCTAGGGCAATTGCGGGCCACTGTTCAAAAGCTGCGTGATATCGCCGATTCAGAGGTGACCGAGTTTCTCGGCGAACAGGACGACCTGTTGCAGACCTATCGGCGGGAAGCTTCGCTGAACACCCTTGATGGTGCTCCGGCGGGTATTTACGCCGATACCGCGTCGGCGCTGGAGGCCGGTGTCCACGATGCGCACACCAAGGGGCAGGCGGTCAAAGCGGAGCTATTGAGGCTGGCCAACGTGCTCGAAGAACACGCTCGTGGTGTGGATGAGGACGAGGCGGATTCGTCGATGAACTTTTCATACGGCACCGCTACCTGAGCGTGAATGAGGACGATCTGGCATGACTAGTCCTGATACAACTGTTGATTCGCCGGTAGTAAATGGGAACCTGGGTCGGCTCGGTGGAGTTGCGGAAACGCCGGCGCCGCCGGGGACTGGTCCTGGTCGCTCTGGGATGGACGGTTTTGTCGATTCTTCGAACGGGCATGCTTCGAATGCTCAGGCGCACGGCAAGGGGACAGTTTCAAATTCGCTAACCGGGGCCCGTGACATCGTTGATGGGGACGGCAAGTCTGCCAACGCTTTTACGAAACTAGGTGGCGAGGGCAGTTCTGGTAAGAGCGGTGGCAGTCCCAACGGATTTTCTGGTGGCGGGAAAGGGTCCGCCCTTGGGGGTGGATCGCCGTTGGATGCGTTCAAATCAAATATGCCTGTGCCGGGGATGGCGAATGCGCCGATGCAGGCGGCGTCAGGTTTGATGCAACCTTTGCAGTCGGCGGTGTCGTCGGCGCAATCGTTGCCGCAGCAGTTTTTGTCGCCGCTGACATCGATGCTCGGCGGTGGTGGGTTGCCCGCTGGAGGGGGTTTTCCCGGCGGCGGATCAGCCACGCCGATGGGTGCGGTGGGGTCGATAACCGATAGTCCGGGTACGCCGACAGACCTGAAATCGCGCCTCGATTCGTTCGTGTCACAGACGTCTGGGGCTGTGGACTACGCGTGGGGCGGGGGGCATGGGGGAGACCCAGGTCCCTCCCAGGGTATTCGCGACGGCGGCGGAGCTGCCGATGCCCATGGTGACTGGAAGAAGCAGGGTGTGGATTGCTCGGGGTACACCCGGTGGGGCTATTTCCAGGTGACTGGGAGCGATGTGTTGGGGTCGTCGACCTCGCAGTCGCAGTATGCCGGGGGGTCGCCTGTTTCTTCGCCTCGGGCAATGGATTTGGCGTTTCCTCCGTCAGCGTTTTCTGGTGGCGGAGGGCCAACGCACGTTCAGCTCTACCTTGGTGACGGAATGGTCGCTGAAGCGCCGCAGTCCGGTGAGAAGGTGCGGGTGCGGCCGGTGGCCCCGGGCACGGAGTTCCGGCGCTACCTTTCGGAGGCAGCGTGACCGAGCCTTGGGCGACCTACCCGCCTGAAATCAATGCTGGGCGCATGGAGGCCGGACTGGGCCCCGCGACATATCTGGCCGCGGCCGGCGCATTCACGGCCCTGGCGGCGAACTTCGAGATCCAGGAAGGAGTGCTGCTGGCCCACACCGGTGCCATGGATGCGTTGTGGCCGGGGCTGACTGTGGCTGCCCGCCAGGCGAAAATCACCGAATACAGCGGGTGGCTGCAGGCCATGGTGGCTGAATGCACACGCCTGGCCGCTGCGGCTGCGGTGGTCGCCGCTTCCTACTCGTCGACGCGCGGGTCCATGGTCCCATCGGCGAAGTCGATCCAGAACCGAATCTCCCAGGCCACAGCGGTCGCCACGAACTTCATGGGCATCAACACCCCGGTGATCACGTTCCTCGACACCGAGTATGTGGAGCACCAGGTCCAGAATGCCTCACTTATGAGTCTGTATGACGCACAAGTGATTACAGCCTCAGCCCCGGTGCCCAAGCCGCCGCCGCCACCGTTGGTCAATCCGGCCGAACCGGCACTGGATGCTGCACAGCAAGCCGTATCGAGCATGGCGCAGAACACCCCTGGCTCGGTGGCCAACCAGCAGTCGATGGACCCGTCCCAGTTCATGCAGCCGATGCAGCAGGCGATGTCAGCGCCCCAGCAACTACTGCAGCCGTTTCAGCAAGCATTCTCTGGTCCCCAGCAGATGGCGCAGCAGTTGATGTCGAGTTTCAACAGCATGGGCAACGGTATGGGTTCGGGCAGCGGGAACGACATGCTCAGCTCCTACAGTCCTTTCGCCGCGGTGAGCGGCGG
>NZ_VCMY01000025.1:0-90206 GCF_005924235.1 Mycobacterium sp. DBP42 | reverse complement strand
GGTGGGGGGCCGCCGGGCGGCGGTGCCGGCGGCGGTTCACGATATGGATAGCAGCCCGGGCCGGACAGCGGAATTCCGGGTGGCCCGCACGGCCTGTCACCGGGGTTGCCGGTGATCGCGTCGGGAACGGTCAGATGCGGTTCGCCACCCTGCCCGGTACGGGGGTACGGCACCGGCAACGCCGGTGTGCCAGGTTGGCCGACCTGCGGGTCGGTGCGTTCCGAGGGCGACATGGTGGCCGGGTCCAGGCCGAGATCGGAGAACGCGGCATCGATGAACGGTTGAATGAATTGGCCAGGAAGCAGATTGGCGATGTACACCTTGAAGAATGGGCCCGACGCGAGTGACTCACCCAGCGACAGTATGTAGGCGTTGAGCCCTTTTATCCCTTCTTGCACCTTCTCTTTACGGTTATCGACGATCTCCAATACACCGTTGAGCTTTTCCAACGCAGGTTTCAGCGTCTGACGGTTTTCCGCGATGAACCCCTTCAGTTGTTGGGCCGCCGTGGAAAGGTTGCGGGAGATCTGGTCCAACGCGTTGCTCTGGCTCAGCAGTTGAGCCAGGAGCGCATTGCCGTTGTGTACAAGTTTGACCAAGTCGTCACTGCGCTCGGCCAGAACTTGGGTAGCTTTCCTGGCATTGCCGAGGAGATTTCGGAGCTCTTCGTCCCGCTCGTTGAGGGTCTGAGAGAAGCGTGCCACACCGTTGACCGCAGCCTTCACGGCAGGTGGTGTACCCGAAAGCGTGTCCGAGAGCACGGCCAGCGAGTCCGACAACTGGCCGGTGTCGAGTCCGCCGATGGTCGCCGTGAGATCACCCAGAGCGTCGGGCAGGTGATATGGCGATGTGGTCCGCTCCAGCGGTATCGGCCCGTCCAGGCGTCCGTTTCCACGGGAACGGACCTCCAAGTAACGGATACCGAGCACGCTCTTCGACTTGATCGCCGCCTCGGTGCGTTCCCCGAGTCGAACGTCCTGATCGACTTTGAACTTGACCACGATCTGTGTCCTGTCCAACTCCATGGAGGACACGGATCCCACCCGGACACCGGAGACCTGGACGACGTCGCCGGGCTTCAGACCGCCTGCCTCGGCAAAGTAAGCCGTGTATTGCTGATCACCGTGTATGAACGGCAGTCGCTCGAAATTGAAGACGACCAGTCCGATGACGACGGCGGTGATGAGTCCGACCGTGCCTACAACAACGGGATTGCGTTCGGAGAACGGTTTCATCGGGGCGCGCACCTTCCCGAAGGCTGGCTGGCCAGCTTCACATACACGGGTTGGCCCCCCTTACCGTTGACTTTCAACACAAGATCGCACAGGTAGAAGCTGAAGAAGTCCCCGTACAGTCCGAGCCTGCCGAGCGCCCGGTAGGAATCCGGCAATGTGTCGAGCAGGTGGTCGAAGTGATCACGATCGGCCAGCACGCTGCTGGAAATCTGATCTGTCGCCGGCACTATCTGCTGCAGCGGAGGGCGTGCCTGGCGAAGCAGATCCCCGATCGTCCCGGCGGCCTCGTTCGCGTAGGCGACTCCCGCCGTGATGTCCTCCTTGCGCGCCGCGAGTCCATCGACGAGTCCAGACAGCGACTCCACGGCGGTGTTGAACTTGTCGCTCTGATCGCCCAGCACCCCCAGCACGGTGTGCAAGTTGGTCACCACCTGACCGATCAGCTGGTCTCGATCTGCCAGGGTGTTGGTCAGGGCCGCAATCTGGGTGAGGACCGATGTCACGGTTTCCCCTTCACCCTGGAAGGCCGATATCAACTGGCCGGTGAGCGCGTTGACCTGATCGGGGTTCAGCGCGCGGAACAGTGGTCGGAATCCGCCGATCAATGCGTCGAGGTCCAGCGCGGGAGATGTCTGGCTCAGGGGGATGGTGTCCCCCGGGCTGAGCCGCTCAGGTCCGCCCGCCCCCTCCTCGAGAGCCAGGTATCGACCGCCGATCAGGTCTTGGTAACGAATAACCGCTTTGCTGCCCTCGGTGAGGACCACTGACGGATCTGCCGAGAACTCGACAACCACCGTTGTGTCGTCCTGGATCGAGAGGCTTTTTACCTTGCCCACCTCCACACCCGCGATACGGACGAAGTTGCCGGATGTCATCCCCGAGGCGTCGCTGAAGATCGCCTTGTATGTCACTTCCGGGTGAAACCGCAGCTGTGCGAATACCAGGAACATCGCAGCCATCGCCACCAGGCAGACCAGCACGAAGGCGCCAACCCGCCAAATCGTGCCAGAAAGCGTTTGTTGCACCTGTTTTCTCCCTAGGTAATAAGTTCACGACCGTCTACGGGGCCGGCGGCGGTTGAAAGGCATAGGTCGGTTGGGTCTGCGCCGGAAATTCCGGTGTGAACGGTTCCGAGCCGGCCGGCGGCGGGCCCACCTCGCGCGGCGCTCCCGGCGGCGGCGCCGGCGGGAGACCTGGCCACAACGGTGTTCCGTCCGGCGCATACAGCTGCGCTCCGTAGGCCGGCGCTCCCGGGTAGGGAATCGGTCCGGGCGCCGGCGGCCCCGCATGCCGGATGCTCGGTGGTTCCGGTACTCCGCGGGTCACAGGGAAGTAGTCCGCCCATCCCGGGAATCCGATTCCCGGATTGGGCCGCACATCCATACCGGTGCCCCACCCGGTGTCGGTAACCAGGTAGCGCTGGGGGAAATTCTGACCGACGTCGGGCAGAGATCCGCAGCTCGGCTCACCGCCGGGACCTCCTTTGGCTCCGACGACGGGCAGGTTGTCGGGATACCGATACGGGTCGTCACCGAGCATGACGGCTGCGTCAAGGACACCCGTCCGTCCGTCTCCGCCCAGCACGTCGCCGTACTTGTACTTGTCGAGAAGAACCTGCGCCCCAACCAGGGTGCACGTAAGCACCGGGTTGTACTTCATCAGCAGACGTGTGGTCGGTTCGAGCACATTGACGGCGTGAACAAGATTGTCCTTGCTGGGACCAAGCAGGTTAATGCCACTGTTGGACAGACCAATTACATTGAGTAGCAACGAATCCAGCGCATTCGCGTTGGCGGTGATCGTCGATCCCGTGGTGGTCACGGCATCAAGCACAGTCAAGATGTCCGGCGCAGCGATCGCGTAGGTGTCGCTGATCGCCTTGAGCGCCCGTACATCCTGCCGGACGGTCTCGTTGCGTGGATTGAGAGCCAGCAGAACCTGATTGAAATCGGTGGTGGCCTGTCCGATGGCCTCGCCCCTGCCGCGAAAGCCGTCAGACAGCGCCGAAAGGATCGCATTCAGTTTGGGAACGTCGACCTTGTTCAGCAACTCCATGAGGTTTTGGAACACGGTGTTCACTTCGACAGTCACCTCACGCGACTGCAACACCGCTCCATTGGCCAGCCGATCGGTGCTGGGATCGCTGGGATCGATCAGATCGACGTACTTGGCACCGAACAGCGTGGGCGCGACAATCTGCGCGCCCACATTGGCAGGGATGTACCGGAGTTGGTCGGGGTAGAGCTCCAAACCGAGTTTCACCGAGTCGCCCGTGGTGATGCTGGAAACTCGGCCGATCTGTACGCCGCGGTACTTGACCTTCGCGTTGGGGTCCATAACAAGACCTGCGCGATCCGATGTGACGGTCACGCGCGCATAGCGCTGCAGATCTCGGTTGAAAGCAAAGAACGTCACCAGCATGATCGAGACAACGGAGACCACGAACAAAGCTGTCCACCAACCTGGGTGTACGCGCCGTTCACGGCGTCGGGATTCCATGTGTGTCATTCGCTGTCTCTGCTACGCCGAGAGATGGAAATTGCCGGTGGAGCCGTACAAGATCAGTGAACCCACCATCACCACGAACACCGCCGCGACCAGTGACGCGCGCACCGCGCGCCCAGTTGCCGCGCCGACGCCCGCAGGCCCCCCGGACGCCGTCAACCCGTAGTAGGTGTGAATCAGCATGACGATGATTCCTCCAGTGATCACCTGCAGCGTTGCCCAGACCATGTCCAATGGGTTCAAAAAGGTGGTGAAGTAGTGCTCATAGACGCCGGCCGACTGTCCGTAGAAGTTGACCATCACGAGGCGGGATCCAAGGTACGCACCGGTCAGGGCCAGGAAGAAGATCGGGACCACACTGATCACGCCGGCAACCACACGGGTTGACGCGAGGTAGGTGATCGCGGGGATACCCATCACCTCAAGCGCATCCACCTCCTCGTTGATTCGCATCGCGCCCAGCTGCGCCGTCGCACCGGCACCGATAGTTGCCGACAACCCGACCACCGAAATGATGGGAGCCGGGAGACGAGTGTTGGCGTAGGCAGAGAAGAACCCGCCCAATGCCTCTACTCCGACGCTGCCCAGTTGCTGGTGTCCGGTCGCGCCGACGACCGCGCCAGTGCTCATCACCAAAAAGGTGACGACGACGAGCGCACCACCAATCGCGGCCAGTGCACCCACGCCGAGACTCATTTGGGCGAGGACACGCAGCAATTCGATCCGGTAACGCAGGATGGCTTCGCGGATTCCGACCAGGGTCTTGGCGTGGAACACCAACTGCTCACCGACCCGGTTCCAGCCACCGGCCCAGTTGCCAAGTGTGCGAGTGATTCTCGGCCATCGGGCCGCAGCGACCCGACCCACGCTCACTTGTTCACTCCACCGGGAAAGAGAATGTCCACGATCAAGAGGATGAACACGAGCGCCATGAATGCAAACACCACGGTCTCATTAACCGCGTTGCCCACTCCCTGAGCACCGCCCCTCGGCGTCGTGCCCTTGTAGCAGGCAATCAGGCCGGCAGCCAGACCGAACAACGTGGCCTTGATGAAGGAGAAGACCACATCTTTCAGACCACAGAGCAGCGGGAGGCCCGCAGCGAACGCACCGGGGGTGACGTGGTGAACGTAGATCGCGAAAAAATAGGCACTCGCCACGCCGGCGCTGCAGACAATCGCGTTCAGGAGCGTTGAGCAAACTGTGAGCGCCGCGACCCTTGGTACGAGCAGCGCCTGGACGGGGTTGATTCCCATCACCCGCATGGCATCGATCTCTTCACGGATGGTGCGTGCGCCAAGGTCCGCGCACACGGCGGTGGCCGCAGCTCCGGCGACCACGAACACGGTGACGATCGGTCCGGTCTGCGTGGTGATACCCCACCCTGCGCCGGCGCCTGAGAGGTCGGCGGCACCGATATCCATCAGGAGGACGTTGAGGTGCAACGCCACCATCACGCTGAACGGAATGGTCAACAGTAAAGCCGGCAAGGTCGACACCCGTGCAATGAACCAAACCTGCAGGATGAACTCACGCCAAGCGAACGGCGGTCGCACGGTCTGGATCAAGATGTCCAGAGACAACGCGAAGAAGCTGCCGAACGCACGCGCGGGTTTCGTCAGCACTGCCGGCGCGACCATCAGCGGCCCTGTCCAACGTATAGCCGCTTCGGCGAACGCCGTTGGCATCGGGTGCGGTTGGTCGGCGCCCATCGCTGCACAGATGCAGCCGCCGATGGGCTCCCTTCGATTCGCTCAGTCCACAAGAGGTGCAACGCTCCCTCCCTCACATTCACACTCCCGCTTATATGTTTGCCAGACACGACACCCCCGTCTCGCGTCCCGCACCCGCCTACGTTTGACTGCTAGTCAAAGTTTTGCTGCGGCTGATGTTACCTGCATCACTACTTGGGCTGTCAAGAGAGCAACTACTCGGGCCTGACTTCTTGCTATGGGGTACGGCATACGGTATTGGCCCTCACCCCGGCCATGCACACAGTAAGAGGGTATCTCCTTCATGCACAATGATTCTCCGCATTGCAGAGGAACCGTGGTTGCCCCGTGGGGCCGTCGCGTGAACCTCGGCTACCACCGAGTCGACTCGGCGAGAGACCAAGCATGACTTTCTGGTCGGCCCAAATATCCCACCGCCAGAGTGCGTCAGGTGCGGGATCGCTGGTGTTTCAGGCAAACCAGGCCGGGAAAAACCTTCCGGACCGCTCTCACCGGACTCGATGGATGACAGCCATCAGCACCCACCCGAGCTCGCCTGAGATGCTCGCGTGCCTGCCGAAGGTTCCCGTCACCTCAAACCGAGACCGGTAAACGCGCTGTCAAGGATCTTGTAGGGATGCTCGTTGTTGAGTTCGGCGGCGCGAAAACAGACGTGCCCGTCAGGGCGGACGAGAACCGCGCCGGTCTTGTCGATTCCGTAGACATGGGTCCAGTCGACACTGTCGTCGGGTTCGAAGTCGCCCCCGGACCGGGGGTGTATGCGGCGACCTCGTCCAACCCGCGGCGCTTGGCCAGACCCGACCATCGGGCGCCCGAACTGGTCTGTCGAGAAGCCATCAATCGGACGTGTCTGGTCGCCGCAGGCACAGCGCCGACCAGACCGATCTCGCGCCCCTCACCACCACTCGGCATGTCGAAGGCTAGCGGTGGTGTGATCCGAGTTACACAGCAGTTTGACCCATCTTTTTTGCGTCAAATGGCCTAACCCCACCGCCTACGGTGTTCTCGACGGTGTGCACGAGGGTTGTCGCCCGTTACTTGTCGACGGCAACTGAATACTGACCAGTGCGCGGCAACTGAAAATTGACCAGCTTCCTGGAGACCCTTGGCTATCGGTCAAGGGAGGAAGCGAGTGTTGAGCGTGGAGGACTGGGCAGAGATCCGGCGGTTGCGCCGGTCGGAGCGATTGCCGATCTCGGAGGTCGCGCGAGTGTTGGGGATTTCTCGGAACACGGTGAAGGCGGCGCTGGCTTCGCAGGGGCCGCCGAAGTATGAGCGTGCGCCGGTGGGGTCGGTGGTTGACGAGGTCGAGCCTAGGATTCGTGAACTGTTGGCGGCCTATCCGCGAATGCCGGCGACGGTGATTGCCGAGCGGATCGATTGGTCGTATTCGATCCGGACGCTCAGTGAGCGGGTGCGGGAGTTGCGGCCGGTGTATCTGCCGCCGGACCCAGCCTCACGCACGACCTATGCTGCCGGCGAGATCGCCCAATGCGACTTCTGGTTTCCCGAGATCGAGGTGCCGGTCGGATACGGTCAGGTCCGCACCGCCACCGCACTGCCGGTGTTGACGATGGTGTGTGGGTATTCGCGGTGGGCATCCGCGCTGCTGATCCCGACACGCAGCGCAGAAGATCTGTATGCCGGTTGGTGGCAGCATCTTTCAGTGTTGGGTGCGGTGCCGCGGGTGTTGGTGTGGGACGGCGAAGGCGCGGTCGGGCGCTGGCGGGCACGACAACCTGAACTGACCGCGGCATGCCAGGCGTTTCGTGGCACGCTGGCCACCAAGGTGCTGATCTGCAAACCGGCCGACCCTGAAGCCAAAGGCTTGGTGGAACGTTTCCACGACTACCTTGAACGCGCGTTCCTGCCGGGGCGGGTATTCGCCTCACCGGCGGACTTCAACACCCAGTTGGCCGACTGGCTGGTGCGAGCCAATCACCGCCAACACCGAGTGCTGGGATGCCGCCCGGCCGACCGGATTGACGCCGACAAGGCGGCGATGCTGGCGTTGCCGCCAGTCGGGCCGAGTGTGGGATGGCGCAATTCGACACGGCTGCCGCGCGATCACTACATCCGCTTGGATAGCAACGACTACTCGGTGCATCCCGGCTCGGTCGGGCGGCGCATCGAAGTCACCGCAGATCTGGAGCGGGTCCGAGTCTGGTGCGCTGGCGCCCTGGTCGCCGACCATGGGCGGATCTGGGCCAAACACCAGACGATCTGCGATCCCGAGCACCTTGATGCTGCCAAGCTGCTGCGCCGCAACCGCTTCGAGGTCCTCACCGTGCCCGCTCACGTCGAGGTCGAACAACGCCGGCTGGCCGACTACGACACGGCACTGGGCCTAGATGGACCGGTGGCGTGATGGCCGCCAAAGCCACCACCAGCAGCCGGGACGTGACCGCCGAGCTGGCGTTTTTGACCCGGGCCTTGAAAGCGCCCACCCTGCGCGAGGCGGTGGGGCGGCTTGCCGAACGTGCCCGCAGCGAGACCTGGAGCTACGAGGAGTTCCTGGTGGCGTGTCTGCAGCGTGAAGTATCTGCCCGTGAATCCCATGGCGGTGAAGGACGCATCCGAGCTGCCCGCTTCCCGTCGCGGAAATCATTGGGGGACTTCGACTTCGACCATGCCAGAGGTCTCAAGCGTGACCTCATCTCCCATCTGGGCACTCTGGACTTCGTCACCGCCAAAGACAACGTGGTGTTCCTCGGCCCGCCGGGAACGGGGAAAACGCATCTGGCAATCGGTATCGCGATCCGGGCATGCCAAGCCGGGCACCGGGTCCTGTTCGCCACCGCGTCGCAATGGGTCGATCGCCTGGCCGGCGCTCACCACGGAGGCACGCTGCAAGCCGAACTCGTCCGACTGGCCCGCTACCCACTGCTCGTCGTCGACGAAGTGGGCTACATCCCGTTCGAGCCCGAGGCCGCCAACCTGTTCTTCCAGCTGGTGTCTTCGCGTTACGAGCGGGCCAGCCTCATCGTCACCTCCAACAAGCCCTTCGGACGCTGGGGCGAGGTCTTCGGTGACGACGTCGTCGCTGCAGCCATGATCGACCGTCTCGTGCACCACGCCGAGGTCATCGCACTCAAAGGAGACAGCTACCGCATCAAAGACCGAGATCTCGGCCGCGTCCCCACCGTCACGGCCGACGACCAATGAACCCCAAGCTGGTCAATTTTGGATTGCCGACAGCTGGTCAGTTTTCAGTTGCCGTTGACATTACTCCCGGTTACGCCGCCACGGCTTCACGATCGCTGCACCGGTTCTGGGCCGAGGCCGCTTCGGCTCTAGATCGGGTCGAACTTGGAGATCAGCCACCGGTCGTCCACCTTGTCCAACTCGACACGCACGCTTGAGGCTGTTTCGGTGGGCGCACCCTGTCCGATGATCACCGTCTGGTTGACAAACACCAGGACGACCGCATGATGTGCGTCGGCCGATACGGACGCCGCAGCCGGAACGGTCGCCACCGCAGAGATCTGCTTCTGCTGGGCTCCAGGGATCACGACGTCCCGAACCAGCTCGGAATACGAGTCGCGAAACGTGCCAGTCAGTAATTCACCCGCGGCATTGAGTTGTTGGTCTGCCGTGTCTGGCTGGTAGGACAGGATCGCCATCGTGCTGTCCTTGGCAGTTTGAACGGACTCGGCTCGCGCGGTATCCGAGTTGCCGGCGGAGTTGACCTGCCACTTGAGGAAACCGGCGGACAGGACGAGCGCGAACGCCAGTGCGGGCAGGATGCCGTATGCGACCAGACGGCACCACCCGACCGGTCGTTTCCTGGGTTCGGAATCCGTCGGTTCGGCTCCGTCGGTTTTCCCGCAGGCATGCTCGGCCCCCGGCTCCCTCGCGGATTCGCCTGATTCCAGGCTGGCAGCTAGATCCGTCGATGCGGCCTCAACGGTCTCGGCCGGTTGCGCAGCCACGCCTTCATCGGATTCCGTCGGCTGATCGCCCGTCCTCGTCTCATGTGCCTCCGTCGAGGCGTCGGTGATGCCTTTCGGCGTTCTGCGCCACTTCACGGTACAAACTCCACGTGCTGATCAGTCGACCTGTCTTGGTGCCCCTTTGGTACGCACCATTATGTCTACGCCGGCCGGTATCAGAGTGACGAAACCTCGACCTGGCCGTTTCACGAGACCGCGAGCTTGTCGTCAGGTACCGGGGCATCCGAGGCCGTGCTCCCGTGATCGGTAATCGTTCGACCCATCCGCGGTCGCTACCGAAGACGTAGAGGTCGACAGCACCCGCCTCGATGGTCACGGGTGCACTCGGTCGGGGCGACGACGCGGGCGAGTTGCACTCGTGCAAAGTTGCACTGGTGTAATGTTTGCCCTTGTGGGTTCGACCAGCGGCGGACTGCGCGCACGGCATCGCCAACAGGTGCTGGTGGATCTGCACGAGGCGGCCGTCTTGTTGGTGGGGCACGTGGGGTTTTCCGATGCCACGATCGATCTGATCGCTGACCGTGCGGGTGTGTCACGCCGAACCTTCTTCAACTACTACGCCTCCAAGGAAGACGCCGTGCTCGGGGCGACGCCACCGACGGCATCCGACCAGGCGCTGTCCGAATTTGCCGACGGCCGCCACGCAGATCAATTCACCCGCACGGTCCGGCTGATCGTGGCGATCGTGCGCTCGACCTTCGTCGCCGGGACCGTGATCGAGGAGCGGCGGGGGCTGATCGACCGATACCCACAGCTTCGTGAGCGGATGGCGCAACACGTAGCGGCCGCCGAGACCCTGACCGAGACGGCATTGGGTGAGCGACTTGCGGGGTCAGATTCCCAGCCCAGGTCGGCAGAATCGTCGCGTGCCCTGCTGATGCTTGCCGGCACGGTGCTGCGCTACGCCTACGCGACCGACCCCCACGCATTCGAGTCAGCCGATTCCATCGCGGTCGAGACAGCAATCTCCGTCTTCCGCAACGCTTTGAGGGAGATTTCTTGACGCCGGCTGAGCCGTTACCGGTCCAGAAGACCACGCCGAATCACATCGGCCCGCTGTTTGCGAGCCCGATGGTCGTCATGCTGCTGGCGTCACTGAACCAGACGGTATTGTCCACTGCGCTACCGACCGTCGTGGGTGAGTTGCGCGGCGTGGACCACATGACATGGGTCGTTACGAGCTACATCCTGGCTTCGACGATCGTGATGCCAGTCTACGGTCGCATCAGTGACCTGTTTGGCCGAAGACCAGTCCTGGTCGCCGCGATATCACTGTTTGTCGTCGGCTCAGTCGTCGGCGCCGTGGCTGCAAATATCGAATGGCTCATCGTCGGCCGGGTAATTCAAGGTGTGGGCGGCGGCGGCTTGATCGTCCTTTCTCAGGCTGCAATCGCCGATGTGGTGCCGGCTCGCGACCGCGGGAAGTATGTGGGTCTGATGGGTGCGGTCTTCGCTGTCGCCTCGGTCGCGGGTCCCCTATTGGGCGGTTGGTTCACCGAAGGCCCCGGATGGCGGTGGGCCTTCTGGATCAACGTTCCCCTTGGCGCCGCCGCCATCGCCGCCACAGTCGCGCTTGTCCATCTGCCGAGGACCAACCTGATCGGGCGACCACGGGTCGACTATCTGGGCACGTTGCTCCTCACGGTCGCGACAACCGCCATTGTCTTGGTCTGCACCTGGGGCGGCGCCGAATACGAGTGGCGCTCCCCGCAGATCATCAGCCTGATCATCGCTGCCGTAGTCGCGGCATCCCTATTTGCGGTCGTGGAATCCAAAGCGACTCAACCGATCCTACCGCTGACGCTATTCGAGGAGCGCGACTTCACGCTCAGCACCGTAGCCGCGCTGCTGTTTGGCGTCGCGATGTTCGGCGCCGTGGGCTACCTACCTACGTACCTGCAGATGTCGTCAGGAGTCGATGCCACCGAAGCGGGGTTGCTCATGATGCCGATGATGGGTGGCCTGCTCGCATCGTCGGTCGTCTGTGGGCAGGTAGTTTCCCAGACTGGACGATACAAGCGATATCCGATCATCGGCGCCGCCGTGATGGGTGTGGGGCTCGCGCTGATTTCGACACTGCACGCCGACAGCCCTACCTGGTTGCTGTGCATATACATTGGTGTGTTCGGCGTTGGGATCGGCATGGGAATGCAGATCCTCACCCTGATCGTGCAAAACTCGTTTCCGAACGCCGTCGTCGGCACGGCGACAGCCGCAACGAACTACTTCCGGCAGGTCGGCGCGAGCGTTGGTTCTGCCATCGTCGGGTCGATCTTCGCCTCGCGTCTCGTCGACTTGCTCGCTGAGAAGTTGCCTGCCGGCGAGGCCCGGTCGACCGACCCGAACGCCTTCACTCCCGCGATGGTCAGCCGCCTGCCCGATACCCTGCAGGTGCCGATCATCGAGGCCTATAACGAGGCAATGCTGCCCATCTTTCTATTCATGACACCCCTGGCTGCACTCGCAGTTGTCGCGCTCGCATTCATCAGAGAGAAGCCGCTGGCCCCAACGATCGAACGGGACATCCCCGCAGAATCACTCGCCGAAGGCCAACTCATTATCGATACACAACTGGCAGTGCACGAGGCCGTTGAACACAACCCGCGGCCGCCGGGCAGGCGGTGAACCCGACGCCGCCACCGATCACCCTCGCCATCGAAGTACCCGAGCGGGCTGACGTCGCATTCGTCGCGACCTTCCAATCCCCACCACAAAGTTCAACACTTGTAGGCTCTTGCTGAGGGTTTCAGATCGACCGACCCGCCACCGAATCCGATTCCTCAACGCCTCCAACGCCAGTCGATACGGCTGCAACTGGATCCGCAACCGTCGGGCGGGTCGACGACAATCCAGATCGGCAGCGATGGCGGGCTGCTCGAGCGGCCCGCACCATGATTCCCTCGACATCGCACCGGCCCGATCTCGTAGGTATCCGGATCAGGGAGGCGACAGGCCTGCGACTCGTGAAACCACCGCGCGACGGCAAAGGGTGTGCCGCGCGGCTCAACTCTTGCTCAGTACCGAGGCCAATGCGCCAGCCAGGGCCAGTTCCGGGTTCTCGCCGAGATTGCCTGTGCGCCAGGCGACATGGTTGTCGGGTCGGACGAGCAGCGCGCCGCCGTTGCCGATCTCGGCCACGGCCGCCCAGGTACCGTCGGCGTCGAGGTAGTCGGCGCCTACCTGCGCCACGTTGATCGGATGCCCGAGTTTCACCGAGACTTCCTGTGTGGGATCGACCACGCGGCACCGTCCTTGCCGGTGAACAGACCGAAGGCACCGTTCGCGCTGACGACATCATGCGTCGACACCCGCGCACCGCTGTGCTCGAGCGGCATCGTCACAACCGGACGTTGGACATTTGACGTATGCCGAGGTCAGTCATCTGCCCCTGCGAAAGTTCGCGCGCGACCGTTAGCGTCGAAGCACCATGAAAACACGCCGTAACAGGCGCCCGCGGACGGCGGCATGGAAACCGCCCGTGCAGCCCACGGGTTGTCCATGGCAGAGTCAAAAGGAAGTACCGAGATGAAGATTCAGGTCGACACCGGCCGTTGTCAAGGCACCGCGATGTGTCTTGCGGTCGCACCGGATCTCTTCGACCTCGACGCCAACGGAATCGCCGAGGTTCTCGTGGACGAGCTGGGCCCAGACCTCATCGCACAGGCCGAGGAGGCAGTGCTCGCCTGTCCCGCGGCGGCGCTGACGATCGTCGAGGACGAGTAACGGTGACCACACCGCACGGGGTCGGCCTCCGCGACGTCATCGTCGTCGGCGGCTCCGTCGCGGGTATCCGCACGGCCATGGCGCTGCGCCGCCGTGGATATGACGGACACATCCGCGTCATCAGCGCCGAAGCCGCACCGCACTACTACCGCCCCAGTCTGTCGAAGGCCTACCTGAGCGACGAACAGAGCGCGCAGGACTTGGCCCTGCCGATTCCCGATGACCTCGGCCTGGAGTTGTGGTCGGCCGCATCGGCGACGGCACTCGACTCCGTCGGCAAGCGACTGACCGTACGTGGGTCGGACGACACCGTCGAGTTCGGCTACGACGGGCTGGTGATCGCCAGCGGACTGACGCCCAAGGTTCTGCACTTGTCCGAGCTGGCAGGCATTCACTACGTGCGCGAGCTCTCCGAGGCGCGAGTCCTTCGCCAGGAGCTGAAGTCTCGCCCGAGAGTCGTCGTGATCGGGGGTGGCCTGATCGGCTGCGAGGTGGCCGCCACCTGCCGCAAACTCGGCCTCGACGTGACGATCGTCGAGGCCGCCGACCATCTGCTCGAGCCGGTACTCGGTGAGACGGCCGGCCGGCTGGTGACCGAACTCCACCGAGAACACGGGGTGCAGGTCCGCACCGGCGTCGGCCTCGCCGGCATCGCCGGACAGTCGCAGGTGGAGGCCGTGGACCTGTCGACCGGAGAGCGGTTACCGGCCGATCTCGTGGTGGTGGCAGTCGGCGCCCGACCGCGAACCGACTGGCTCGAAGGCTCCGGGCTGCAGGTCCGCGACGGCGTCGTCTGCGCAGCCAACCTGCGCGCGCTCGGGGCCGATTCCGTCGTCGCCGTCGGCGACGTGGCTCGCGTTGAAGATTCCCGGGGCGGAGGCTCGACGCGAATCGAACACTGGGAGAACGCGGTACGCCAGGCGGACACCGCCGCACGGACACTGCTGGAAGGCCCGGGCTCGCCGCCCTTCACCGGACACACCACGTTCTGGTCCACGCAACACGGTCTCCAGTTGCATGTATCGGGCCGGCCCGCCGCCACCGACGAACTGCGGTTGGCCGAGGGTCGGTTCGAGGACCGCTGCGCAGTGGCGACCTATCACTGCGGCGAGCGGGTGAGCGCCATCCTCGCACTCAACCAGCCGCAGCGATTGCGCGCGTATCGCCACCTGCTCGACACCCCGGACCGTGCCACTGCCCAACAATCATCCCCGATCTGAGAAGGAGTTCGCCATGACCGCACAAGCACCGGAAACCGTGAAACTGACCCGCCAGTCGGCGGTCACGTCGCCGTTGCTGAAGGCCCGTGCTCTGATCAGTGCCACCCTGCCATCGCGTGACCTGGCTGCCTCGGAGGCCTTCTACACCGAAGCCCTCGGTTTGGAGGTGCGTCGGCTGGCCGAGGATCGGCTCGTGGTCCGTCTGGGCACCGACCACGTCTACGAGATCGAGAAGGTCGACCGTGAGATCGAGATGCCGATCTTGCGGCACAACGGCTTCCAGTCCCGCGGCGACCTGGTGGCCGAGCACGCCAGGCTGCAGGAGGAGCAGGCCGAATACGGCGTCAAGAAGATGACCAAGCCCATGGTTCAGCACGGCACGTTCGGCTTCTACATGCAGGACCGGGACGGCAACTGGTGGGAGGGCAACCTGGCCGTCGACGGACCGATGGAGGAGGGCCTGGAGGATCTCACCGACCATCCGGACATGACCCCCGAACAGACCCGAGCGAGGTTCGCACCGGGAGTCGACATCCTTGCCGACCGCATCTCGGCCTACCGCGAGGACCACAAGGACGACAACACGCCACCCAAACCCTCGATCTTCCAAAGCATTCGCATCTCGCACGGCACGCTCGAGGTCAACAACCTCCAGGAATCCCGCCGGTTCTACGAGGAGGTGCTCGGCCTGAACGCGTTCCAGCAGTCCCCGATCTCCATGATGGTCGGGCTCGGTACCGATCATCGCTACGTGGCGGTGGCGGCCAACGATCCGAGCATGGAGCACTGCCTGCGCAACCGCCTGATCTTCGACTCCGAGGCAGATCTGCTCGACGCGCACAATTCGTTGAAGGGGCTGCCCGCTACGCATGTGACCGAGCTGTCGAAGCCGGACACGGATGCATTAGGGCGGTTGGCATTTGAGTTCCTCGACCTCGACCGGAACTGGTGGGAGCTCTACTACGACCCGCAGGGTGCGCCCTCGCGCTACTTCGACTGACACCGATCCGGCATTCATTGGGGAGTTGCATCGTGAAGCTTGTCACCTACCGCACCACCGAGGGCGGCCCGCAGCGCGCGGGCGCGTTACTGCCCGGCGGCTTTGTCGCCGATCTCGACACCGTCCGGCGTGGCCTCGACCTGGAGTTCGACGGCGTCAGAGCCTTGCTGGCCCTGGGTGAAGACGCCTGGCGACCTCTGACCGAACGGCTGGAGAGCCTGGCCGCGGACCCGTCGGCCGGGTTGGCCGAGGGCTGGGTACTCCGCGAGGCGGATGTCGAATTGCTGCCGCCAACCGGATCGCGCCCCTTCATCCTCGGCTGTGGTGGCATCTTCGCTTCCCACCTCGAGGAGATGGGGGTCCCGCCCGTCCCCAACCCTCAACCCGACGGGTTCATCGTGAACCCGAACATCGTCATCGGCTCCGGCCAATCGATCGTCCTGCCCGAGCTCGCACCGGATCAGGTCGACTTCGAAGGTGAACTCTGCGTGGTGTTCGGGCGCCCCACCTACCGTGTCAGCGTCGAGGAAGCGATGGACCATGTGGCGGGATACACGATCTACAACGATGTCTCCGCACGAAATGCGAACGGCGGCTTCACATCAGCCGATCCGGCAGAACGGGTCGCATCCTACGCCGGCATCGTCAGGCACAAGGGCTTCCCGACTTTCGGACCGCTCGGTCCGTGTATCACCACCCGCGACGAACTGACCGACATCGAAAAATCCCGGCTGGTCACCACCGTCAACGGCCAGGTCATGCAGGACGACCTGATCGGTAACCTGGCCATGAGCATTCCCAAGGTCATCGAGCGGGTCACCAGATTCCACTCTTTCGAGGCCGGCGATCTCATGACGCTCGGCACGCCGGCAGGCGTCGGCTACGCGCAGAGCCCGCAGGTCTACCTCGCCGCCGGGGACGTCGTCGAGATCACGGTGGACGGGATCGGCACGCTGCGCAACCCGGTGACAGCCGACCAGCCCTGAACCGGCCCCGCGCCCGACCGGCCCAGGTCGCCGGATTGCTTTGTTCCCCAGACGGTTCCGAACGCGGACTCGGATCCCACACGACCGAGCCAGGATCTATACGGTCTTCAACGATCCCCCGTCGATCGCGACGTCGGCGCCGATCAGATTGGGTGCGCAGCCCGAGAGCAGGAACACGATCAAGCGGGCGACTTCTTCAGGTTCGGTGATCCGTCCTGTGGTCAATCCGAACTGCTGCGGCAGCTGGTCCAGGAACTGGCTGTGCTCCAACCCCAGTGCTGCGGCGACTGTGGTTCCGATACCACCCGGCTCCTCCCAGGGTGCGGTGCGGACCACTCCGGGAGAGACCGTGTTGACCCGAACGCCCTGGGGCCCGAACTCCTCAGCAAGTGCCTTACTGAGCGCAGTGACGGCGGCCTTCGCAACGTTGTATGCGGCGATTCCAGGCGCGGGCAATCTGGCGTTGATCGATGACACGTTGATAATTGACCCGCGCCGGGCGATCAGATGCGGCAACGCGGCACGGCTCGTGCGGATTACGGTGAACAGGTTGACGTCCAGGTTCGCCTGCCATTGCGCATCGTCGATGTCCAGGAATCCCGCGAACTGGACGGCCTCGCCTCCGCCGACGTTGTTGACCACGAAGTCCAGCCCTCCCAGCTCCGACACCGCGTGCTCGACGAGTTCCTCCGGGCCGTGCGCGCTGGTGAGATCGACCGCCATTGCGCCCGGACTCACCTCCCTGAGTTCGGGACTGACGTGTCGCGCCGCACCCACCACGTGTAAACCCTCGTCGGCGAGGGCTTGTACGGTCTTCAGACCGATACCTCGACTGGCCCCGGTAACCAGCGCTGTCTTGCCTTGCATTTCGAACTTCACTGCTGCGCCGCCACTTTCATGTCGAAGTGATATTTCCCTGCTCAGGCCTCACGTACTGCCCGCCCGCCGGTCCTATGCCGGCTGAGTCGTTGCTTCTGGCCGTTCGGCGTCCGAAGGCATCGAACTCATGGCAGCCAGCAGCCCAACGACCTGCGCGCTGTCGACATACTCTTCGAGCCGCGTGACCTTGCCCGATTCCCCGACGTGCACGGCAAGCGCGGCCGGGGCGCGGAATGTCGAGCCGTCTGGGAGGGTGCCCACGACGACGTATCGCGCCCACGCCACGCCGTCGACAACAGGAAAGGTCCGCAGGTCCGTCAGATCGAAATCTGGCACGAGGGATCGGACCGCGCGCATCGCCTGCAGCCCGGTTGGCAACATCGGAACCTCGACTTCGTCGAACGAATGCCAGCTCACTGCGTCCGGAGCGAAGAGATCCGTACCGGGCGACTGGTTGCACTGTGCCTCGATCACACGTTCCACGATGTGCACCGGTGGGATGTTCTTGTTGAACCGGAACCTGTTGTTCGGATCCCAGACGGACTTGATCTCCCGGAGCCGACGGAACCGCACGTCGCCGCCGTAGGCGTTGCGCAGCCACTCCGGACCCCGGTCCTGCGTCAGGTTGATATAAGTCTCCGGCAGCGACAGCGGTTGCAGGGACTCGACCGTGTCGTTCGCCCAGCGGTCGTAATCGGAATCGGAATCGGGCGAGTCGAAGATGGCGATGAGCTCCCAGAGCCAGCCTGCACCCTGACGGGGAAAGGCGGTGGAATCCGCGTCGAAATCTTCGGTGATGGCGCCTTTCATGCAGTAGAAATTGATCCCCGTACTGCGCATGTCCGGCCGACGCGGGGCACGCAGTAGCTGGTCCACCGACGCGTCGATGACATCGTCGGACAGGGCAGCGATGTAGCCGCCGCGCTGGGCCACCCGCGTGCCCCATGGTGCGAGCTCGTCGATCATGCTGTTCGTCTCGAGCCATGTTCGCTTGGTCACGTCATTGAGCATCGGATTGCCAAGCGCCGCAATCGAAGAGACGGCGTCGTCGGCGCGACTGAGATCGCCGCTGTAGACGACGAACATCGCCAGCACATGGTCGACCGGTGTCTCTGGCGGCGCGGAGGTGAGCGTGACCAGAACGGAGAGTTCGCGCGGCGCGGTTTCCATGAGCGTCGCCAGCCGCCGTAGGACATCTGCCGCGTCGTCGATTCCGAAGAAGATCATCCCGCTCACGACGTCAGGTCCGACCGGATGCGCACGGTATTCGAAACTCGTGACGATTCCGAAGTTACCGCCGCCGCCGCGCAGCGCCCAGAACAAGTCGGGGTTGTTGGTGGCATCCGCTCGGACCTGGCGGCCGTCGGCAGTGACGACCTCACATGCCAACAGATTGTCCACGGTCGCGCCGAAGCGCCTCATGAGATGTCCGACACCGCCGCCCAGCGTCAGGCCGGCGACGCCGGTGACGCTGTTGGTGCCTGACGGTACGACCAGACCGTGTTGCTGCGCCGCCGCGTCGATCTCACCCAGGAGCACTCCGGGCTCGGCGCGCACAACCCGAGTGTCAGGCTCGACGGTGATGCCCCGCATCAGAGAGAGGTCGATGACGAGTCTGTCGTGGGCCACGGCGCAGCCATCCGTGTTGTGACCGCCGCCACGGACGGCCAGCGGTATGCCGTTGCGACCGCCACTCCACCGGACAATGGCCGCTACGTCGTTCGCGTCGGTGCAGCGGGCGATGGCCAGAGGTATCCGATCTGCGGCTCGGCCGCTGAACAACCGTCGCGCATCGTCGAAATCCGCGTCACCGGGTCGAAGGAAGATGCCGCGGAAATCCGACGGCACCTCGCCCAATTCATCAATCGCAGTCATAACCCGATCGAACTCCTTTGCCATTCATCGTCGGGGCGGGATTGCCGCCGTCGTTCCGTTCGCACATCTGGCCGACCCGCAGAGCCGGGGCCGAGAACCTATTCACCGGCGACAAGATCCACATGGCCCTGGGCCGGCGCGGCAGCGAATTCAGCCCCGCGTTGTCGCCGTCTCCCCCAATTCGCCGAGGCCACCGCCAAAAGGACCCGAGGTGCGAAAAGGCTCGACGAAGGTGCGGACAAGGCGGCAACCTTCAAGAATTGCCCCCCGGCCACAAGGCTCGTCTCAGAGGCGGTCTGAACCCATTCGACATATCTGTTGGCCAGCCGTACCGACAGTGGCCGCGGTCCGACAACCTCCGGCAAGGCCAGGTCGCCCCCGACGGCCACCTGCCATGCCATGTTGATGGGTTTGACCGCGGCGCGGAAGAACCTCTGCGCCAAGTCGTGCCGACCGCGGCGCAGGCAGCGTTGGAGCGCGGCGGCTTCCATGGCGGCAACCGTCATCCCTTGGCCGTAGATCGGGTTGAAACTGCATATCGCGTCACCGAACACCAGCAGACCGGCCGGAAACCGGGTCATCTTGTCGTACCGGCGCCAACGGTTGGACGGGGTGCGGAATCGGGAAACCTCCCCAATCGGTTCGGCGCGGCGCAGTACTGACATCACGTGTGCCGGCGTGAACTCGTCAATGAAGTCCAGCACCCCGGCGAAGTCGGACGGCGGCTCGGTTCCGAGCATCCCGTAGGACGTGACCACCCACATGTCGTCCTCGCAGGCGACGATCGCCACCCCGGTCGCGCGGCCTGGCACCGGCGAGTTCAACACGGCAACTTCCCGCAGCGTGCCAGCCGGGATCCGCACGAACTGGCTGCTGTACGCCAATCGCCCCACGACTTCGTCCTCTTCCGGACGGTCGTAGCCGAAGGATTCCAGAAACACCGGTGTCCGAGAACCGCGCCCGGTGGTGTCCACGACCAGATCAGCGCCTATCGTCTGCGTCTCATGACCTTCTCGAGACGAGATGGTGACTCCGGTCACGCGGCTGCGATCCTCGTTGCAGGTCAATTCGCCGAACTCATGTCCGTCCAAGATCGTCACGTTCGGGATGGCACGTACCCGCCGGCGAACGTGATCTTCGAGAAATGGCCGAGATTGCAACGCCAGGCCTTTGAAACCGTGGAGCTTGCCCGGTCGAACCAGATGGTGCCCGCCAAAGTACATATCGCACTTCGAGGAATCCGGGCCCCAGAATTTGGCGCCGTCGTTGATGAGCTCCGCGCCCAGGCCCGGAAACAAGCCATCAAGGATCTGCCAGCCCTGGTGCCACAGCGCGTGCACGTGCCGGCCCTGAGGCACGCCGCGTCGTTGCTCGACTCCGTTCGGCAGCGCGTCGCGCTCGACCACCGTCACTGTGCGGTAGTAGTGGGAAAGCACTCTGGCGACAAGGAGCCCGCCCATGCTGGCCCCCAAAACGACCGCATGCTCGGTCTGTTCCACCTCGTGCTCAGCGGCCCGTCCACGCAGATTCCGTACGTCGCTGATCTTTCTCACCACTGCGGTCCCTTCTCAAAGCCTCGGCGCCCTCGCTGCAGTCGGCTGACCAGGACCATGGGTCGACATCATCGAGCAACTTTCCGACCGCCCGCGTCCTCGCCAGTTCTTCCTGCTCCTCCCGCCGTCGGCCTCGCGACTCGACGACGTGGGGTGTGTCACAATTCGACTTCTGTGTGGTGCCGCTTACTACAGGCTGAAGCACAAAGTTGCGAGCAATTCTTGGTCGCCAAACCAAAAGCGCTGACCAGCAGCTCCGAAGTTTGGGAAGGAGGACCATGCACGATTGGGCCAAATGCCTACACAGCACCCGACCAGTCGGATCTGAACACGAGTGGCTGGGCCCTGACGGCACACGGATCGGCGATCACCTCGGCGAGGGCGCCGTCGCATGGGCGACCGAAGTCGGTGAGGCAATCGCAGCCAAGATGGGGAAAGAAGTTCCTCAAGTCGTCCAAACCGCCTCGCAGTTCAGCGTGCTGCGCCGCACCACGACATCGTCGACGCTGAGGGCGCTCACGCTGGTGACCGGTCTGGGAGAGCCCGAATCTTCGCTGGTCAGCGCCGAAGCCCTAGAGACCGCACAAGACTTCGCCCGACGCGGCCTCGAACTCAACGACATCTTGCGGTCGATACGAGTCGGGTCGACCGTACTGGTCAAAGCGCTGCTTGACGCCATCATCGAACACGGCAACGACACCGGGGAACTGCGGCGGGTATCGATACTCATGCTGGAGGTGATGGACGATTTCACCAGCGTCATCACCACGACATTCATCGATGAACGACGTGCCCAGGAAGCCGACGTATCCGCCGCACGACTGGACCTCGCGCGAGCCCTGATCGACGGTAAACCCGTCGATGAGGACGTAGCCACGCGCCTGTTGGATCATCCGCTGAAAGCCGACCATCTTGCCTTGATCGCCTCCAGCGATTCTCCCGGAAACCTGAGGCGGGTCGTAGATCCCGTCTTCAGGCATTGGGGAACGCCTCAGGCCAAACTGATCATCCCCGTTGGGGGACATAGCCTGTGGGCATGGGCCGCCTTCACGCCGGCAACGGCCTGCCAGGACGAAAGCCCGCTTCCCAGCTATGACAACGTCAACATCGCCGTGGGCCAACTCGGCCCCGGTGTCGATGGATTCCGACGTACGCATCTTGAAGCCAAGGCCGTCGAACGACTGCAGTCACTGTCCACCACGGCCCGCACGTCGACCATCTCGCACCAAGCCGTCGACCTCGAGGCACTGCTGTTGATGGATGCCGAGGCAGCAAAGCTGTTCGCTGCTCGCTACCTCGGCCCACTCGCGGGTTCTGAACCCCGAATCATAGAACTACGCTCCACCCTCGAACCCTACTTGGCGTGCGATCACAGCCTCAACAAAGTCGCTGAGCTGAAACATATTTCACGGAACACCGTCACCTATCGAGTGCAGCAGGCACTGGCCATGTGCGAGCACCCTCCCGGCGAAGACACAACAAAGCTGCGGGCCGCTCTGGCGATCGTCGAATGGCTCGCCAACGCTGGGGCGGACAACATCGGCTCGGATCACCCGAGCAACCGCCACGCGCCGACCACATCCCACCAAGCGACGACCGCTTGATTGTCCGGCCGTCACCAGGATCGTGCCGATCCCGGCGGCACATCCCGGTTGGCCGCGACGGCTTGCCCCGTTGCCGCGCCGGAGTTTCGGAGCGCAGCGGTGATCTCGCCACGCCGTGAGTAATAGCGCGCCAGCGACCGCATCTTGATGTCCTCATAGCCGCGGACCCACTCGGGCAGTGCGGCCAGTTCGCGCACGAGCGAAGCACTTTCGGGTGACAGCCCGGCGGCGGCCACCCGCATGGCCTCGACATAGTCGGCGATGAACGCACGCTCGGCTCGGCGAACTCTGGCGTAGCCGAAAATATCGAGCTTGGTACCGCGCAACCCTCGCAGCCGGTACAGCAGGCGCAGCATCGGCTGCGCCCACCATGACTGCAGCCCGATCTTCCGGTCGAGGCCGACGGCTCTCAGGATCGGCGGCAGCAGCAGGACCGAGTAGCGCGCGCCCTCGCCGAACTGCTCCTGCAGCGTCGCCACGAACGCCGGATCGGTGTGCAGTCTGGCGACCTCGTATTCGTCCTTGTACGCCATCACCTTGAAGAGCTGATGTGCGTACTCCTCGGCTATGTCGCCTGCCCCGTCGAGGGCCGCTGCCTCCGCGGCACGGACGCGTTCCACCTCCTGGGCGTACCGCTGTGCGTACCGAGGGCTCTGGTAGGCGATCAACTCCTCGACACGTCGACCCACGACGTCGGCCAGCGGACCTGCGGTGGTATCGACGAGCGCCGCGATCTGCGCGCCGCGGTGTTCGACGTCCCGCCTGCCGGTGTCGCGGCCGGCGGAACCGTCGGGCGACGCCGCATCGGCGACGTGCTGCCGGCCGAGCCGGAACGCCGCGATGTTGCGATCGACCTGGACGCCGTTGAGGTCCAGTGCCCATTCGATGTCCGCTGGGTCCAGCGGCAACACACCGGCCTGCACCGCGACACCGAGCAGGAAGACGTTGGCGTACTGGTCGTCGCCCAACGCGGCGCCGACCACTGCACGGGCATCGACGAAAACGTTCTCGGTGCGGTGCCCCGACCACTCGATGCGGTCGATCAGCTCCTGGCGCTCGGGAAAAGAGGTCTCGATGTCGGTGACCATCGTGCCGGTCGGCGTGACCGATGTGGACACGACGGCGTAGGTCCGCTCGGGCGCGATGACGGCGAGGTTGGCTTGCGCCGCGGCGACGAGCACGTCGCAACCGAGGTACAGATCGCAGCCACCGGGGCCCACCTTGTTGCTCCCGACGATGTCGGAGGTGGAGAACCGGATGTCGGAGACCACCGCGCCGCCCTTCTGTGCCAGCCCGAGCTGGTCGAGTCCCGCGACCTTGAGCCCTGCGTGCGAGGCGGCCGCCGCCAGCACTTGGGCCACGGTGACCACCCCGGTACCGCCGACTCCCGTGATGCGCATGCTGAAGTCGTCGGTACTCACGAGCCGCGACGGCTGGGGCAACTCCCGGTTCTCCACCTTCACGGGCGGTGCGGCGCGCGGCTTCTGCTTACCGGGGATCACTTCCACGAAGGACGGGCAGTCACCCTTGATGCAGGAGAAATCGAGGTTGCAGGACGCCTGGTGGATCTGCGTCTTACGACCGAACTCGGTCTCGACGGGCTGCACGGACAGACAGTTGGACTTGTCCCCGCAATCGCCGCATCCTTCGCAGACCCGCTCGTTGATCATGATGCGCTTCTTGGGTGTCTCGACCAGCCCGCGCTTGCGTTTTCTGCGCAGCTCGGTTGCGCATTCCTGCTGGTGGATCAGGACGGTGACACCGGATGTCCTGGCGAGTTCCTCCTGGACGGTCACCAGGTCATCGCGATGACGGATCTCCACGACCCGGGGTGGCTTACGGCGCCCGAACTCACGACGACTGGCCTTGGGGTCGTCGGAGGTGATCACGATCCGTTTGACACCTTCGGCGAGCAGTTCGGCGACGACCTGGGGCACCCGCATCTTGCCGACCGCGTCCTGTCCCCCGGTCATCGCGACGGTGTCGTTGTAGAGCAGCTTGTAGGTGATGTTGGCGCCCGCCGCGATCGAGGCGCGGACGGCCAGCGAGCCCGAATGGTGAAAGGTGCCGTCCCCCAGATTCTGGAACAGGTGATCGCGGGAGACGAATGGGGACATCCCGATCCAGGCGGCGCCCTCGCCCCCCATGGCGCACAATCCGATGCTCGTCCCCACCCGTTTTTCCGGGAAGAAGGTGACCATGCCGTGGCAGCCGATGCCCGCCCCGATCAGAGATCCGTCGGGTACCCGCGTCGAGCTGTTGTGCGGGCAGCCGGAGCAGAAGTAGGGGCTTCGCGGCAGGATCGGTAGCAGCGTCGGCACGCGCGGCACGGTCGCCTGCCGCTCCAGCCACTGCGACACCGAGTGTGCGCCACCGTGATCGCGGATCCGCGGCGCCAGGCGAGAGGCGATGTAGTCCGCCGGGATGTCGCCGTCGGCGCGGAACAACTCGTTGCCGTTCTCGTCGCGTTTGCCGACGATGCTCGGGGCGCCGGCCGTGCCGTAGAGGAGATCCTTCAGCGCGAGCTCGATGAAAGCCTTCTTCTCCTCGACCACCACGATCTCGTCAAGACCGTCGGCGAAGGTGTCGACGATCCCGGGCTCGAGGGGGTTGACCATCGCCAGTTTGAGAACGCGCACCCCGCTGGCGCCGATCGTAGAGTCGGGGATACCAAGATCCGAAAGTGCCTGGCGCACTTCGGTATACGTCGCACCGGCAGCGACGATGCCGATTCGGGCGGTCGGGTCTCCGATGATCCGGTCGAGGCGGTTGGCTGCGGCGTACCGCCGGGCGATTTCCAGCCTTTCCCGAGACTGCGAGCGTTCCAACCGGCCGAGCACGGGCTGCAGCAACTGGCCGGTGACGGTGTGGGTGAACTCATTGCCCTCGAAGCTCCGATCGGGTTCGACGGGTCGCACCCGATCCGGATGCACGTCGACCGCACCCGAGCCGTCCACCACATTCGTGGCGAGCTTGAGCGCCACCCAAAGGCCGCACATCCGCGACATGGCGATGCCGTGCAGTCCGAGGTCCAGAATGTCCTGCGGATCCGACGGGGACAGACACGGCATGCCGAGTTCTGCGATCGCCGGTTCCGAGCTGCTCGGCACCGTCGACGATTTCGCGGTCGAATCGTCGCCGACGAGCGCGAGCACCCCACCGTTGCGATCAGTACCGGCCAGGTTGCTGTGGCGCAGCGCATCTGTTGCCCGGTCCAGGCCGGGTGCCTTGCCGTACCAGATGCCCACCACACCGTCGCCGATGCGATCCGGTGATGCCGACGCCACCTGCGATCCCTGCACGGCGTTGGCACCGAGCTCTTCGTTGACCGCGGGTTTGAAGACGACACGATGTGCGGCCAGCCGACCGGCCTGCCGGGCGAGCTGGAGGTCCAGACCGGCCAGCGGCGATCCTTCGTAACCGGAGACGAAAACCGCGGTATCCAGCCCGCTCCGCTGATCGAGGCGGCGCTGATCCATCGGCAGCCGTACCAGCGCCTGGATCCCGGAGAGGTGCAAGTGACCGTCGAGCAGGTCGAATCGATCCTCCAGGGCGTTCGCTGTCGCTCCGGGAACGGCTCCCGGAGCCTTCTGGTCCGTGCTCACCTGGCAAACCTCCCGACGTTATCCTTGGTGTAATCACCAGTCTCTTTGATCGAGGGTGGGACAAACAAGGTGCGAATGCGCAAAAATATCGAGGTGCCACAGGACATGATTCGTGATAATCACGAAGCGACGGGCAGCAACTGGTCACCCGTGCGACAGATGTGCCGTGCCGTTGGCGGCGAGCTGGGGGACATCTCGGCCGCGGTGACCGAATTCATCCGGGACACGGTTCCCGAATACCTCGTGGTTCCCGAGGATGATCACCGCGCGGGCGTCGAGAGTCAGCTGCGGATCCGGCTCGCGGCGCTGTCCCAACGCCGACCGCTGAACGAAACCGAGCTGTCCGCCTCGAGCGGGCTCGCCGCGGCCCGCGCCGCGCAGGGAATCCCGATCGACGCGTTGATCGCCGCGCACCAGGCAGGCGACCGGGAGATCTGGCGTCTCGTCGTCGAACGCGGCTCACCCGCCCTGGGACCGCTGATGCCGGAGATCGGGCGGATGATGTTCGCCGCGACCAGCGCTGCCACCGAAGTGATGGCCCGGACACACAGCCGGGTGGCCCGCGACATCGACGGCGGCCGCATCACGTTGGCGCACCAGTTCCTCGAGTTGCTGGGCAATCCGAATGAGCATGCCGAAGCGAGCCTGATCGCGGGTCGGCTCGGCTTCGATCCGCACGGCGAATTCGTCGGGCTCGTGTGGCTGCCGACCCTCGGGACGGAGATGGCGCCTCCGCATGAGGAAGCGTCCTCGCTTCGGTCGGCGTCGCTCGGTATCGCTGTCCGTGCCGTTGGGGAAGGACGGTTCGAGATGATCGCGCAAGGCGGCGATCCCGAACTGCTGACGGCGCAGATCTCGGAGCGGTTGCGTGGCGGCCGACTGGGGATCGGATTGCCGAGGCAGGGGCTGGCGGGCGCGCTGGCAAGCCTGGCGGACGCCAGAATCGCACTGGTGGCGACCTCGCCGTCGCGCCCGAGCATCCGATTCGCCGAGCACTGGCCAGAGGCACTGATCCTGGCCGGCGGCGACCAGATCCGGCCACTGATCCAGCGGGCCGTCGACGTGGCACGCGATCAGCCTCACCTTGCCAAGACCGTGCTCGCCTTCGCGAATTCGGACATGTCGCTGGCCACGACCGCCGAGCACATCCATCTGCATGCCAACAGCGTCACCTACCGGCTGGATCGCTGGGCGAGCCTCACCGGTGAGCAACCCAGAACGTTCGATGGCCTCATGCGGTCGGTCATCGCATGCCGACTGGCCGGAGTGCTGACGGCGACTCGCGAGCCGAATTAGTCTTGGACGATCGAGAACCCACCTCTGGGGCTCGGGCGCGTGGATGTCCGGGATGCGGGCGTACACCTCGGTGAGCAGCGAGCAGCATGGTGCGGACCAGCGCAGCGCCGAAGCAGTAGTGCGGGCCGCCGCTACCGAAGGAGATGTGGGGGTTGGGATTACGCAGGAGTCGAACGTCCCCGGATCCTCGAACACCTCCTCGTCGCGGTTGCCCGAGTAACACCAGAGCACCACCTTGTCGCCGTCCTTGATCTCGGCATCACGCACGGCGATGTCCTGGGTGGCGGTGCGCCACATATGAAGACCCGGCGGAGCGAACCGCAGCACCTCCTCGACGGCCGTCCTCTCCTCTAAAAGAACTGCATACAAAGGGAATCCGAACTCCGTCGAGGACTAGCCTTTGCAAAGTAGCTGGTGCCGAAGACATCTCGATCACCACTCCGTTGATTCCACGGGAGCGGCAATCAATTTTCCTGTGTGGCAACGCTGGTCGGATCCACGATCCGAGCCGCAGCGGGCCCGATCCGACTCAACCAGCGAGAAGTCCCACTGTGCACGGTAACGCGGTTCGGTGAGCTAGCCGGCCACCGTCTCGGTGTCCTGTACGGGTTCTTCGGCGATTGCCGACACGTACGCACGGGCCGCTGGTCCGAGCGCCTCGTGCAGGTGCGCGAACAACCGGTGAGCCTCCATGCCCGGCCAGGGTGACGGAGTGAGCTCCAACGGCAGTGCCGGGTCGCGGTACGGAAAGTGGCGATAGCCGGAGATCAACAGCGTGCGGGCCACCAGGGCCGCCGGACCTTCCAGCGCCTGCACCCGGTCTGCCAACGGGGCGAACTTCGCCAGGAATGCGTGGTACTCGGCTGCGAGGCCGGGCAGATCCCAGCAGCGTTGCGCCAGCGCGCGATCGTGCTCGAGCCCGTCGGTGAGGCACCGCAACACCTCGACCTGTCCGTTCGGAAGCTCCGCGCTGATGCGGCGGGCCTCCACCCTTCTGTCACCAGGCGCCAGCCAGGTCGAGGTGCCGAGAAAGCCGAAGCCGTGCCACAGCAGATCCTTGCGCAACTGTTCGCGTAGCTGTCGCTCATCCTCGGACAGCTGGTAGATGACCATCGTCCAGGTGCCCGACCAGGAAGTGACGGACGGGGCGAAGATTCGCTCGCGCCCTTCGTCGAGTACGTCGAGCATTGCCGGCGTGAGCCGATAAATCGTCTCCCGACCGGCACGACGGCTGGTGAACCACCCGTCTCTGCGCAGTCGCGACATGGTGACCCGCACGGTCGCGGGCGCGATGTCGAACGCTCCGAGCAACGTCGTCAGGTGGCCCAGCCGTACCTCGGCGTCGGTGCAGAAGCGGAGATAGTCGCCGAAGAGGTCGAGGATGATGCGTCGCGGCTTGGGTGGCACCGGCGCCGCGCCGGTGAAGAACGCGTCCAGAGATCCACTAGTTGTGGGCACCGGAGATCCGGGCGGCGATGTCGTCACGAAGCGCCTTCTTGTCCAGCTTGCCGATCTTGGTGATCGGGATGCTGGACACGATCTCGAGTCGGTCGGGAAGCTTGTAGGCGGCAATCCCGAGGCTGGTCAGGTGGGAGCGTATCTGATCGAGCCCCAGCGTGGTCCCGGCCGTCGGTACGACGTAAAGGCACACGCGCTCGCCGAGTGAGGGGTCCGGCATGGCCACGGCAGCAGTGAGTTCGACTCCGACCATGGTGTAGACCAGGCTCTCGAGTTCCTCGGCGGAGATCTTCTCACCGCCCCGGTTGATCATGTCCTTGTCGCGACCGTGCACCACCAGGTTGCCGTCAGGTCGCCGCACGACAACGTCGCCGCTGCCGTACCAGCCGCCCGAAATGAAGGCCCGTGCGTTGTGTTCGGGTGCGGCGTAGTAACCCCGCGGTGTGTACGGACCGCGGGTGTAGAGCGCGCCGGGCTGCCCGTCGGGGACGTCGTTGCCCATCGCGTCGAGGATGCGCACCTCGTCCGCTTCATGTACCGGCCGGCCCTGTGTGGTGCAGACGACCTCGTCCGGGTCGTCCAGCCGGGTGGTGTTGATGAGGCCCTCTGCCATCCCGAACACCTGCTGAAGCGTGCACCCGAGGACCGGTTTGATGCGCCGCGCGTATTCGTCCGGCAACCGGGACCCACCGACCTGCAATACCCGCAACTTGCCCAGCCGCCCACCACCGGCGGCCGTCTGGTGCTCGATCCAGCGCTGGGCAACCGCGGGAACTACCGCTGTCACGGTGACCCCCTCGGACGCGATGGCATCGAACGCCCGTTCCGGCTTCGGGCTGGGGAGCATGACCACCTTGGCGCCGGTCAACAGCGCGCCGAGGCTGCCTGGGCAGGCCAGCGGAAAATTGTGGCCGGCCGGCAGCGCGGCGAGGTAGACGTCATGCTCGCCGAGTTCCGTCACGGCCGCCGTCGCACGGATGCTGCAGACGTAGTCGTTGTGGGTGCGCGTGATGAGCTTCGGCAGGCCGGTGGTACCGCCGGAAATGAGAAAGCAGGCCGGTGCATCGGGGTCCGGATTCCAACCATCGACCAGCGCCCGCAGGGCGGACACGTCAGTACCTTGGTCCGGCCGACCGAGCACATCGGTCAGTGCGACAGCCTCGCCCCTCGGTGGACCATCGACGAACACGGTCGTCAGATCGGGCAACTCGGCCACGAGGTCATGGGCCAGCGACTGATGGTCGAATTCATGCAGCACATCCGGGACCGCAATGCCCTTGGCCTCCGACAGCGCCGCCAGGTGTGTGAGTTCGTAACGGCGGTGCGCCGGCAAGGTCATCACCGGGATCACACCAGCCCGGAAGCAGGCCAAGGTCAGCACGACGAACTGCCAGCCGTTGGCGAGCTGGATCAGCAGCCGGTCGTCGGGCTCGAAGCCGAGTTCGCGTAGGCGCACCGCTGCGGCGTCGGCGCGGTCCATCAACTCGCCGTAGGTGAGCCGGACGCTGCCGTCGACGAGTGCTTCCCGGTCGGGATGCTCGTCGGCGGCGGCACGGATCAGCGTCCCCAGCGTCCGGTTCTCCCAATAGCCCTTCGCCTGGTACTCGGCCGCGACGTCGTCGGGCCAGGGCACGGTACCGAGGTTGGTCGCACGGCTCATCAGCGGTGGCTCCGGTCTGGCGGGTACGTACCCACCACGACGGCGTCGAGAGCGACGAGACCGGCGTCGGTGGCACGCAGCGGATTGATCTCTATTTCGGATATCGACGAATGGGTCTCGACGAGGTCGCCGAGGACGGCCAGCACGCGTGCCAGCGCGCCGCGGTCCACGGCCGGGTTGCCCCGCTGGCCGTCGAGCAGTCCGCGTGCCGTCAGCACGTCGGGAAGTTCTCGGAGCCAGGAGGTTTCGGCGGGCCAGCCCGCCACCGCGATGTCGGCAAAGAGTTCGGTGGCGGTCCCCCCGGCGCCGACCACGACGACCGGACCGAAAACCGGATCGCGCCGGGCACCCACGATCAACTCGACCCCGGGGCCGGCCATCTTCTCGACGAGTACCTCGTCGTCGCCACCGACACGCCGCGCGACCTCGGCGACGTCTCGGTATGCCTCCGCCATGGCAGCAGCGGTGTCGACACCGACGCGCACCCCGCCGACGTCGCTCTTGTGCACCACGGTGGCGGACGAGATCTTCACCACCACAGCGCCGCCGAACTCCGCCAACGCGGCTTGGGCCTCGTCGGCGGTGCGGACCAGACGCCGCTTCGGGGTGGCGATGCCGAACGTGTCGAGCAGGTCCTTGGCGGCGGACTCCGTGAGCCCGGTCGCGGAGATCTGCACATCCGACACCGGTGGACGATCGACTGCGGGGGCGGGTTGCACCGGTTCACATGCCGGCCTGCTGCGCAGGTCGGCATCTTCGGCCAGGGCGTACAGCGCCACCCCGACCGCCCGGGGCCCGACTACCAGCGGCACACCCACCTCGACCGCGCGATGCCGCACCTTGTCGACGTCGTCGGGTGGTCCGTCGACCCCGATGACGACGGCGGCATGGCCTGCCCGGTGTGCGGGATCTGCTGCGTCGATCAGGTCGACGACCGGTTCGGTGAGGGCGTAGACCGCCACCATGTCGATGCCGGGATCATCGGCGACAGCCGATATCACGTCGCCGTGATGCGGCCCCGGCCGACCGGTGTCGACGGGGTTGGCCTGATACGTCATGGCCGGAAGCAGGCCGGAGAGCTTCTCCCGGGTCGGCGGCGTCAGGGCCGGGAATGAAACGCCTGCGTCCTGAACGGCATCGGCGATGACCAAACCGGGACCCGCCTGGGCAGTGACGAGCGCGGCCGTCGCCGCGCGCTTCGGTGCCAATCGCCTGCGAGCCAGCACCGACGTCGCCGTCACCAACGCGTCGACGTCCTCGACGACTACGGCCCCGGCCTGGCGCAGCAGTGATCGCGTCGTCCGCCACGAGGTCGCCAGCGCCCCGGTGTGAGACTGCGCGAACGCACCGATGTCGTTCTTGCCCACCACCAGCGCAACCACCGGTTTGACCGCGGCGGCCCGGCGGACCGCCGCCAGCAGCGCGGGACCGTCGGACACTGTTTCCAGGTGGACGGCGATCGCCGTGGTGGCCGGGTCGTCGGCGAGGAAGTCGAGGACGTCCGGCGCCGCGACATCGATGCCTGCGCCGATGCCGACCCCGAGGCTGATACCGGCGTGCTCGCGCTGAAGCGCGAAGGCCAGCGCATGGTTGAGGCCGCCGCTGGCGGCCACCACACCGACACCGCCCGGTACCAGCGAGCCGACGCCCGGGACGAAGCTGGCAAGCAGCCCGCTGGCCGGAGCGAAGAAACCGGACGTGTTCGGGCCCAGCAACCGGATGCCGCCACGACGGGCGGCCTCCAGGAGCGCGGCCTGATGCTCCGCACCGTCGCCGCCGACTTCGGCGAATCCGCCGGCACAGACGAGGGCGGCGCCGACGCCCGCCGCAGCGCACTCGTCAAGCACCGGAGCACAAGCGGGTGCCGGGACGCAGAGCACGGCGAGGTCGACCGGACCTGCGGCCGCCGCTTCCGTCACGGAGGTGACCATCCCGGAACCGCCTCGGGGGTTCACCAGTGCCACGGTGCTGCTGTATGCCGACAGGCTGGCGGCCATGGCGCCACCGAGTTTCGCCGGGTTGCCCGAAGCACCCACCACCGCCACCCCGCGAGGGGCGAACAACGCCCGCAGCGTCATCGGCCCGGGCCGATGACGGTCGCGACGGCGTCGGTGCGACCCGACAGGATCATCGTCTCGGCCACCACCGGGTCAGTCACGTCGTCACCGGCCACCACGACGGTCAGTCCGCGCCGCAGCCGCGCCTCCTCGGCGAGCAACCGGCGCGCCAGCGTAGGGGCCCCGTCGATGACTACTCCGCCCGAGCCGGGCAGGGTGACGGCCAGCGCATCGACATCGGCGGCCGCGCTGTCCGCCGGAACTTCGACCAGGGGTACGGCCACGCGGACACCCCGCCCGTCGTCGACCGTAGCGGTGCCCGCAGCGATCGTCAGCCCGAGGGAACGACCGGCGAGCCTGGTGCCGGCGACGTCGACGGGTGTGTGCAGCGCGTCCGCGCCGTGTTCGCGCTTCCAATGTTCGCGGACCTCTGCGGCAAGCTCCGGGTCGCGCCGGGCGATCTTGTCGATGTCGATGCTGCGGGAAAAGAAGTGGAACGAGAAGGTGGTCGGGTCCAGCGTGCGCTGATAGCTGCCGAAATGTTCCCACCACGACAGGCTCGGCACCGCAGCGGACTGGATCTTGGCCACCGGCACCTTGGCGTTGTCGACGTACGCGGCCAACGCGGCGCCAAGGTCCTTATCACCGTCGGCCACCGCGGTCAGTTGGGTGGCCAGCTCGATGGCATCCTCCATGGCCATCTTGGTGCCGGACCCGACCGAGAAGTGCGCGGTGTGCACGGCGTCGCCGAGCAAGACCACGTTGCCGCGGCCCCAGTGCTCGGTCCTCCGGGTACGGAAGTTGGCCCACCGGGAATTGTTGGCAACGAGGTGCCCGCCCTGTAGGTCCTCGGCGAACAGCCACTCCAGGTAGTGCTGGGTGAACTCGTCCGACGGCCCGGGCGGCTGGCTGACGTCGAAGGTGTCCAGGCCGGCCCGGCGCCAGGTGTCCTCGTCCGTCTCGACGATGAAGGTGCTCAGTTCGTTGCTGATCGGGTAGGCGTGTGCCGCGAAGTTACCGCGGTTGGACACCCGGTGAACGAAGGTCAGGCCGTCGTAGAGGTGATCGGTGGCGAACCAGATGAACTTCGCGCCGGCCGTCTCGACGGTGTGGCCGAGGGGAGCCTCGGTCTCCAGCTGACTGCGTGTGGTCGAATTCGCTCCGTCCGCGCCCACCACCAGATCGAAGGATCTGCGCAGTTCGTCCAGCGGCGGCGCGACGGTGGCATACCGGATGTCTGCTCCGGCGAGCTCCGCGCTGTCCTGCAGCCGCCGCAACAGCTCTTTGCGGTGAATCGCCGACATCCCGTTTCCGGCGAATCCGTGGCGCTCGCCTTGGCTCCACACCTCGATGCGGTCCCAGTGGGTACCTGTCTCGGCCAGGGCTTCAGCCAGGACCGGGTCGGCCGCGTCGATCGTGCGCAGGGTGGCATCGGAGAACACCACTCCGAAGCCGAACGCGTCTTCGCGGCGGTTCCGCTCGAAGACGGTGACCGCTGCCGATGGGATGGACCGCGCGATGAGCGATGCCAGCAGGAGCCCGCCGGGGCCGCCGCCGACCACCGCGACGCTGGACAACGAATCAGGCATGTCGGAGACGGTAATCCCGAGCAACCAAATATGCAACACTTCTTGAGCGGACGCCTTGACATCGTTTCATATGGGGAGCAGGCTTGAGCCCATGACCATCGGCGACGCCGAAACCCCCGTCAAGATCACCGCTGTTGCGGGGCCGGGCCAGCCCGAGGTGACCCCGCAGCTCGATGCGCTGTACCAGGCCTTCGGACAGGAGCTCCTGGTCCCGCTGTGGACCCAGATCGGCGACCTCATGCCCGCGCATCCCAGCTCCCGGGCGGTTCCACACCTGTGGCGCTGGCGCAACCTGATCCGGCTGGCCGACCAGGCCGGCCACCTCGTACCGGTCGGCCGCGGCGGCGAGCGCCGCGCGATCGCGTTGGCCAACCCCTCTCTGGGCGGTCGCCCCTTCGCGACGCCCACGCTGTGGGCCGCGATCCAGTACCTGATGCCGGGCGAGAACGCCCCCGAGCATCGCCACAGCCAGCACGCGTTCCGCTTCGTTGTCGAGGGTTCCGGGGTCTGGACCGTCGTCGGAGGTGACCCGGTTCCGATGAACCGCGGCGACTTCCTGCCACAGTCCGGCTGGAACTGGCATGCCCACCACAACGCCACCGCCGAGCCGATGGCGTGGATCGACGGTCTGGACATCCCGTTCCAGTACACCAACGAGTCACAGTTCTTCGAGTTCGGACGCGAGAACATCACCGATGCCGAACGCAGCACCCCCAAGCGCTCCCGTTCGGAGCGGCTCTGGGGACACCCTGGCCTGCGTCCGCTGTCGGTGGGGGCGGCGGGTCCGGGTTCACCACTGCTGTCCTACAAGTGGGAGTTCACCGACCGTGCGCTCGCCGATCAGCTCGCACTGGAACAGCAGGGGTACGGCGGGACCGTCGAGCCCGGTCACGCCGCGGTGCGCTATGTCAACCCCGCGACCGGCGGCGACGTGTTGCCGACCATCCGCGCCGAGTTCCATCGCATTGGCCGCGGCGCCGAGACCGCCCCGGTACGCGAGACCGGCTCCTCGGTTTTCCAGGTATTCGACGGCTCCGGCATCATCACCGTCGGTGATCAGTCCTGGACGGCCACCCGGGGCGACATGTTCGTGGTTCCCTCCTGGGAGCCGTTCTCCGCCCGATCCGAGGCCGGTTCGTCCGACTCCGACTCGGGCCACCTCGATCTCTTCCGCTTCAGTGACGCCCCGATCTTCGAGGCGCTCAACCTCAACCGCATCCAGTTCCATACCGGCAAGGACGTCTGACATCATGAAACTCGCCACCATCCGCACCTCCGACGGCACCCACGCCGTCAGGCTCGACGGCGATACGCTCATCGACCTGGCCGCACCCGACCTCGGGGCACTGTTCGCCGATCCAGACTGGAAAGCTCGCGCGGCGGCCGCCACCGGGCCGACCTACCCCGTGGCAGGCGCCGATTTCGCGCCGGTGGTACCCAACCCGTCAAAGATCGTGTGCGTCGGGCTCAACTACCGCAGCCACATCGAGGAGATGGGCCGTGACCTGCCCGACCACCCCGTGCTCTTCGCGAAGTTCGCCGATACCCTGGCCGGGGCCGACGACGACATCGTAAAACCCGCCGAGACCGAGCAGTTCGACTGGGAATGCGAGCTCACGGTCGTGGTCGGCAAGACCGTCCGCCACGCGCGGGGGGCCGAGGCCGAGGCAGCGATCGCGGGGTTCACCGCGCTCAACGACTTCAGCGCACGCGACTGGCAGTTCCGCACCCGCGAATGGCTGCAGGGCAAGATCTGGGACGCGACCACCCCGGTCGGCCCCTACGTCGTGACACCCGATGAACTGCCGGGCGGCGTACGTCCCGCGCTCGACACCCAGCTGACCATCGGCGGCGTCGTCAAACAGACCGCCAACACCGCCGACCTGTTGTTCGACCCGGTGCATCTGATCGAGTACATCTCGACGATCATCACGCTGCGTCCCGGCGACCTCATCGCCACCGGCACCAACGGCGGCGTGGGTCACGCCCGCACACCGCAGGAATTCCTCTGGGGCGGCGAGACGGTCCAGATCACCATCGAGGGCATCGGGACCATGACGAACAAGATCGTGAAGGACGCGGGATGACGCCACGCACCTTCGCGGACGCACGGCGATGGATGCACATCGGTACCGAACTGCTCCTCGATACCGTGTCGGGGCTCGATGAGACCGCGCTGGCTCAGCCCAGCCAGCTGCCCGGCTGGTCCCGCAAGTACCTGGTCGCCCATGTCGCGGCCAACTCGGACGCCCTGCAGAACCTGGTGACATGGGCATCCACCGGCGAAGAGACACCGATGTACGCGTCGGCGGCGGCGCGAGCCGAGGGCATCGAGCGGGGCAGCAAGCTGCCTGATGACGAGTTGCGCGCGTGGCTGCACAGTTCGGCCGGGCAACTCGAGGACGCCATGGTGGCGCTCACCGAGGAGCAATGGCAGACCAAGGTGGTCACCGCCCAGGGTCGCACCGTGCCCGCCACCGAAATCCCGTGGATGCGTGATCGCGAACTCTTCGTCCACACGGTCGATCTGGACCACGGGGCGACGTTCGCCGACCTGCCGACCGACTTTCTCGAGGCACTCCGTGCCGACGTCGTGGCGAAACGCGGGCTCGAGGACTCCGAACTACCCGAGGGAGACCTCCCCGAAGTTGTGGCCTGGCTGGCCGGCCGGGCTCATGCCCTGGTCGACGTCCCAGATCTCGGCCCCTGGCTGTGAGCGGCGTCTGACATCTCGGGACCGACAGCTCTTCGGTCACGTCTCAGAAATTGGACGGGCCCGTCTCACCCAGTGCGGTAACCCCGGTCTCCAGCGCCCAAAGCGCGATCTGGGTACGTGATGACAGGCCCAACTTTGCCAAGATGTTGCTGACGTGGGTGCGTGCGGTGCGCTCGCTGATCGACAGCCGGGTCGCGATCTCCTGGTTGGACAGACCCTGCGACACCAGGCTCACGACGATCTGCTCTCGTGCCGTGATGTGGCTCGCCGGCCGGTCCGCTGCCTTCCACGATCGCGCCAGGGCGCTTGTCACCGCGGGGTCCACTGGCATTTCCCCCGCCATGACGCTGCGTATCGCGGAGACCAGCTCATCTGGGCCAGCGTCCTTGAGCAGATAGCCGTTGGCACCCGCATCGATCGCCTGCCGTGCGCGACTCGGGTCTCCGAAACTGGTCAGCACGAGGGTGGCCACCGTCGGAAATGTCGAACAGATCCGGGATATGAGTTGCGCCCCGGACAAGCCCGGCATGTGCAGATCCAGCACCACCACGTCGGGGAGCTGGTCGAAGGCCAGGAGTCGGTTCAGTAGCTCCAACAACGTGTCACCGTCGGCGGCGTCACCGACAACCTCGACGTCGTCATGCATCGCGAGAAAAGCCCGCATGCCTTCTCGGACCACTGCGTGGTCGTCGACCAGCACGACACGGATCGCCTGGCGAGCAGAGCCATCCATCATTCCGCGATCCGGCCGAGGGGAACTTCGATCCGAACCGTGGTGCCCTGCGGCGAGCTGTCGATCGTCAGACGTCCCCCCAGTTCGGCACACCGCGCCCGCATGTTGGCCAGACCAACGTGACCGGGCTTGGGTTCGGTCGCATCGAAACCGTGGCCGTCGTCCACCACCTCGACGACGAACACCTCACCGAACATATCGGCCGCAGTTGTGACCTCGACGCGGACGCTGCGCGCGTCGGCGTGGCTGATCGCGTTACCGATGGCCTCCTGCACGATTCGATAGATCTGCTCGTCGTCCGGGCGTTTCAGTGGGGGGATATCCTCGACGGCCCGGACCGTGACAGCGACACCCTCGCGCGCCCGCACCGTCTCACCTAGTTGCTGCAGAGCGGGGACGAGCGCGTGTTCTCGCAGTTCCGCGGGACGCAGATGCAGGATCAGCGCCCGCATCTCGTCGACTGCGCGGGCGATCACACCGCCGAGTTCCCCCAGCCCGTCACTGAGACGTGGACCCGCATCTTCGCGGGCGGCCTCCAACTGCAGCGCACGGACTCTCAGTTGCATCGAGAACAACAGCTGAGAAATCGCGTCGTGCAGGTCGCGGGCGACGTGCGCCCGCTCTTCCAGCGCCGCCTTGTCACGCATCTCGGCGGCCAACCGCGCGGTGTGCACGGCGAGGGCACCGTGGTCGGCCATCGCGGTCAGAAAGGCGATGTCGGATGGCTCTGGTCGGTTCTCCCGGGTATAGAAGGCCGTCATCGCCCCGACGACCTCGCCGCGCACCGACAGCGGGACGGCAGCCAGCGCCACCCATCCACGTTGACGGGCCAAATCGAGCAACGGCGCCAACCGACTGTCACCGACCATTGTGTCGACATCGCCCACGACAGACCGGCCCGTGCGGAAAGCCTCGACGGTGAGCAACGGCGCTCCCAGCGAACGCGCCTGTTCCAGGCATCGGTGGTAGGCAGGCGGACAACCCGATGCGCCCACCATCTCGAAGGTGTCGTGGAACCGCGAACAGATGCTCACCGTACACATGTCTGCAGCACTGGCGACACAGGCCTCGCGGGCCAACTGATCGAGAACCGCTTGCAACGGACCCTGCCAGGCGATGCTCGATGCCGAACGGGCGAACGCTTCGATCATCCGGTCGTGCCGCTGCCGCGAGGCATCTGAGACGGTCGTCACAGATACTGCCATGCCGTCGAATCTACGCGGCCGACATCGTCGGTCACAAGCAAGGATGCCTAGCAAGATGGACGGCCCAAATACGCAGCCAGATACGTCATTTGACCGACCTAAAGGACGTCAAATGCCCACCGTCCGACGTACGAAGAGCGGCTACCTTAGTCCCGGTTCGGCAAACTGCGGAAGGCCTACGTGATGATTCTCATTCTCGGCGGGACAGGACAGGTCGGTGGCTACCTCACCGAACGCCTCAACCAGACCGGTGTCCCCTACCGCGCTGTGGTACGCACCGAAGACGCTGCGCAGAGCATCCGCGACCGCGGCGGCCAACCGGTACACGCGGACCTGACCAGTCCCGACACCGTCGCCGAACACCTGGACGGCGTTTCCAAACTTTTTCTGCTCACCCCGGGTGCCCCGGACCAACTGGAGACGCAGAATCGACTGGTCGACCTCGCCAAGAAGAGTGGGGTTCCGCATGTGGTCAAGTTGTCGGTCTACACCTCGGAAGAGCATTCACCGTGCTCGTTGAGTCGTTGGCATTGGCACAACGACGAATATCTGAAGGCCAGCGGTCTGGACTGGACCATTCTCTACCCGCATACCTTCATGCAGAATCAGCCGCTTCAGTTCGGGGCGACGATCCGGCAGCAGAACCAGATGAGCGCAGCGGTGGGGCCCGACAAGACGATCAGCATGGTGGATGTGCGTGACGTCGCCGATGTGGCGGCCAGCGTGCTGACCACCGACGGCCACCAGGGCATGGAATACCTGATCACCGGTCCAGAGGCGATCAGTTATGCGGACTGCGCGCGAAAGTTCTCCGCAGTCCTGGGCCGCACCATCAGCTACAACGAGGTGTCGGCGATCGAGGCGTTCGCGGCGCTCCATTCGTCCGGCATGCCAGACTGGCTCGCGGACGCCCTTGTCGCGCTGCACACGATGTACGACACCGGCAAACTGAACCCGATCACCGACGTGGTGGCGACCCTGGCCGGCCACCCGGCCCGGACATTCGACGAATACGCGGCCGACCATGTAGAGGTCTTCCGCTGACGGCCCTCGCTGACATCGGCGCCTTTCGGTAGTTGCCCATGCCGGCGGCTTCCCTCGCGGCACCCCGGCATGGGTACTTCTCGTACCGTAAGAACGATCAAGTATTTGGGGCAGTAGGACTCGCGCCCCAAAACCACAACGTCCCAAAGGGGGCCACCCGGTAATGGGCGAGAACGCCGGGCCGGCGTCGGGGGATCCAGATCGATCGAAGCATCGGGGCGGGCGGAGGTTCGCGCCGGAACTTCCCGTGACTGTCGCGGTGTCGCGGCGGGTGACAGCGCACAATTGCGATGCGGCCAACGAATGGGCACGGGAGTTGGTGGACGCGGCACGGGGATTCCACGGATACCTCGACTCGGAGATACGGACGATCGACCGAGACGGTGCCGTCGATGTGGTGGTTGGGCTCAACTTCGCGCGGTCCCAGGATCTGGTGGCCTGGGAGGAAAGCGACGCACGGACCGAACACGTGCGCCGCGGAGAACAGTTGACCGAAGGTCCCATGGTCGGGTTGACGATGTCGAACCTCGATATGCTGTGGACCGCGCCGCCTTCGGTGGCCACGGCGTCGTTGCGATGGTGGACGACGTTGTGGGTGTGGACCGCGCTGATGCCCGCTGCGTTGTTGATCAATCTCCTGTTGATCCCACATCTCGAGGGGCTGGCGCCGGTGTTGCGTACGCTGATTTCGACGGTGATCCTGGTGCCTTGGGTGACCTGGATCGGGTTGCCCGCAGTACATTTCGTACGCACTCGCGTGGGGTCATGGGTCAAGCGGCGCAATCCCTCAGTGCGCTGATTTGGAGGAATGGCGACGCCGGCGCCATCGGGTGGACCGCCGACAGATGTCATGGGAAACGCCCGGGTATTCCGGCGCGGGAAGGGTGCGGGCGCCCCCGCCGAGCGTCGACTGTGCCTCGAACACCCGCACCGAAAGATCCGCACGCGCGCAGATCACCGCGGCCGCCAGTCCATCCGGGCCGCTGCCGACCACGGTGACATCCATCGACGCTTCCAACTCGAAAACGGCGAACGCCCGAGTGGACCCGTCACCGGCTTGACGGTTGGCCGGGATGCGCCGGGGCCCGATAGCAGGCCCCGGCTCGCACTCGCGTCGTCATTGTTTGATGTTCGCGGTGTCCTCGGAGGGATGAATACCGAAGAGCGAAGTCTCCATGAGGGCAGCGAACTCGGCACCTGCCGGGGTCCGTTCAAGGTTGGCTCGCGTCTCGAACAACCATGCGACGTAACCTTCGGGGACGTTCTCCGCCGGCCCCTGGTGAATCAGCCCCTTGGGGACCCACACCACGGTCCCCGGGTGGGTCATATGACCGAAAACCCCTGGGCCACAGGCGTAGATACCGACTTCGTCGTAATCGGCATTGTGATGCACGGGCGGGCGCACCGTCTCACGGGCCCCCAGGTAGAACACCAGCGTCTCCTGACTCGCGCCGTACACCAAACGCGCGGGCGGCGCGGCCATCGGACCTTCACTCGGGGGTGGGGTGATGCCTTCGAGACTGAATCGCTGGACGACGGGGGCGCCCTCGGTCTTCAACACGGCCAGCGGATCATAGTCGAAGTAGTACGAGGTGGTCTCGGCGCCGTGGCGCACCACGAGTTCCTGTTCACCGGAACGGATTTCGCCGGCATCGAACGCCCTGGGCAGCTCCACCTCGCGGTCCAGCACGGTAGCCATGTCAGCATCGATGTTCATTTGTTCCACGGTCGTCAGCACCATCATGCGCAGGGAGTCGACCTGACTGAGCCGATAGGACACCGCTCGGGGCACGACAACCATGTCGAGCGGGCTCAGCTCGAGCACGCCGAAATCCGTCTCCAGGCGCGCATTACCGTGAGTGACGAAGAACAGTTGGTCGTTCCTGACATCGCGCATCGCGAACGCCGTATCGAGATTACGGTGCCAGAGTTCGAACTTGACGGTGTCACTGTCCAGCACGGTCACCGGAATGGCACGTGGATCGTCGGCGGCCTCCAGCGTCCAAGTGTGCAACCGCTGGGGGCGGTACGTCCCCTCCACCCGGGTGTAGCCAGGCGAATAGGTGGGGCGCACCATCGTCGAAAGCGGTCCGGCGAAGCCGTTCCGGGTGTAGAGGTCGACGTTTAGTTCGCCGTGCTCCGTCACGACAACACAGCCTTTCGCTTGCCGGCGGGCAGCCCGAGCAACGCCCGGGCCTCCTCAGCGGTGGCCAACCGCCGACCGAGGGACTCGGCCGTGGCACGTACCCGCTCCACGGATTCCTTGCTGCTTTCCAGGAGAGCATTGCTGTGCGGGTATTTGAACGCTGTGTCTTCGGTGCCGACTCGAACGTGCAACCCCAGCAGCATCGCCGTCGTCACCAGGTAGTGGCTGGCACGTCCCGCTGCGGGAACGATGATGTGTGCGTCCGGATCGATCTCGCGGATACGGTCGACGATCTGGATGAGTTCCTGCATCATCGCCTTGGGATGGGCGAGATAGGTCGCCAACCGCGAGGTTGTCTCGTCGTAGGGGTAGCCGATCAGGATTCCCCACATCGGCTTCTCTTTGAGGATGCCCTTGGAGAGGATCAGTCGGTTGGCCAGGTCCACTTCGGCAGCCGAGTGGATCGAGAACGTCAAGCGCACACCGTGTTCGGTGGCAACGTGCGCGGTGGTTTCCATCCACTCCACCGGGAAGTTGGGAGCCATCGGGACCCACTCGGCAAGCCCGGCAGTGATCGCGTACATGTTCTCGGCGAAGTTGTCGCCGGTGAGGACGTTGGCGTCACAGATCCAGTCACGCGATGTCCGTGCCTCGATTCCGGCGTAGATCTTGGCGTAGGCCTCGGGCAGGCTGAGTCCGGAATCGCGGATTCCCGGGATGCCCAGAACATCGAAGTGGATCCCGCATGCGCCAGCATCAATGGAGTCGGCCGCAGCTTGAGCAAATGAGTCGATGTCCAAACCGAACTGCTCATGAGAACCGGCGTCGTTCCGCACGATGCGGCCCGAGACCGCCGCACCGACGACGACAAGCTCCGGAATGTCCCACCGCGGCTGCACGGACAGGTCCGGCAGCCCGTCCATGTCATTGGTTCCGCGTGCGTGCAGCGCCTGGCGCATGGACGGAAGCTCCGCCCAATCCTTGCTGAGATCAAACAATGGGATGCACCTCTCTTGGAAGTTCGTTGCAGCTCGCCCACGGCTGGCAGCGTGATGCGGCTCATGATCGGCTGCACATGTGATCGCGCATGCCAAGTACATCACGAACCATGCAATGTTTCAAGGTTTTCTTGACACGCCCGTAACTTGCCAGATCTACTTGGCGATGATGAACGCCTCCGATCCCGAACTGCTGTGGTCGCCCGCCCCTGAGACGAGCGCCAATACCCGAATCGCCGCTTTCGCGGACTGGTTGCACCGCCGGCACGGTCTGAGCTTCGACAGCTACCAGGACCTCTGGTCCTGGTCGGTGTCGGACATCGCCACGTTCTGGGACGCCGTGAGCAAGTTCTTCGACGTGCGCTTCGCCGCCCCGGCGCGGGCGGTCCTCGGCGACGACTCGATGCCCGGTGCGGCATGGTTCCCGGGAGCCGAACTCAACTATGCCGGGCATCTGCTCGGCGCAACGCGTTCCGGTACCGCCATCACCGCGGTGCACGAAGACGGCGAGACGGAGCAATGGGATTGGCAACGCCTGCGCGCCGAGGTCGCCTCGTTTGCCGGCTACCTACGCGGACAGGGCGTACAGCGGGGTGATCGCGTGGTCGCCTTCGTGCCCAACACCCCGGAGGCGATCGTGGCATTCCTGGCTTCGGCCAGCATCGGAGCGATCTTCGCGATCTGCGGTCCAGAGTTCGGCCCGGCCAGCGTCGCGGCACGCCTTGCCCCCCTGGAACCCAAGGTGTTGATCGCCAAGTCCGGCTACCGATTCGGCGGCCGGTACCACGACAGGTCGAACGAAATCGCCGAGCTGCGTCGGGCGCTGCCGTCGTTGACGGCGGTGGTCACCTTCGGAGCAGACGCGCCGCTCACCGATTCTGTCTCCTGGGCCGACGCGATCAGCACGGCGGAGCTGACCGGCATCGAGCCAGTCCCGTTCGACCATCCGCTGTGGGTCCTGTTCTCCTCGGGCACGACCGGTGCCCCCAAGGGAATCGTGCACGGACACGGCGGGATTCTGCTTGAACATCTGAAACTGCTCGGCCTGCACATGGACGTGCAGAGTTCCGATCGGTTCTTCTGGTACACCTCCACCAGTTGGATGGTATGGACCGTGGTCGTCTCGGCATTGCTGCTCGATTCCACAGTCGTTCTTTACGACGGCAGCCCGACCCACCCCGCGCCGGACGCATTGTGGCGCATCGTGGACGATCAGCGCGTCACAATATTCGGCACCAGCGCCGCGTATCTGCACGGCTGCGCGAAGGCCAATCTGGTGCCGAGGCGCGACTACGACATCACCTCGCTTCGAGCACTTCACTCCACCGGTTCACCGTTGTCGGCCAACGGATTTCACTGGGCACACCGGGATGTCGGGGAGCACATCCCGCTGTTCTCCAGCAGCGGTGGCACCGACGTCGCCAGCGCCTTCGTCGCCGGTAATCCGATGCTCCCCGTCCGAACGGGGGAAATCCCCGGTCCGTGCCTGGGCGTCAGTGTGCAGGCTTGGAATACCGCCGGCAAACAGGTCGTGGGCGAGGTCGGCGAACTCGTGGTGACAAAACCCATGCCATCCATGCCGTTGTACTTCTGGAACGATCCGCACGGCGAACGCTATCGGTCTTCGTATTTCGAGGAGTTCCCGGGCGTCTGGCGCCACGGCGATTGGATCGAGTTCACTGCGCGCGGAAGCGCCGTTATCCACGGCCGGTCCGACGCCACCCTGAACCGGATGGGGATCCGCATCGGTACCGCCGAGATCTATCAGGCGGTCGAGCGTCTCGACGAGGTCGCCGAGGCACTGGCTGTGGGTGTCGACGGTGATGACGGCCAGTATTGGCTGCCGCTGTTCGTGGTGCTCGCGCCAGGCCTGACCCTCGACGACGACCTGATAAGCCGGATCAAAGAAACAATTCGACGTGATGCGTCACCACGGCACGTTCCCGACCAGATCATCGCCGTGCCGGGGATTCCGCACACCTTGACCGGCAAGAAGCTCGAAGTGCCGGTCAAGAGGATGCTGCAGGGCCTGCCGACCACGGTGGACCCTCAGTCGGTGGACCGACCGGATTTACTCACGCTGTTCGGTGAGCTCCGAAGCAAAACTCCCGCTTCATAGGAGCGGGCCCAAGCCGGCAATCCGCTGTCCGGGCCCGCACCGGAATCGGTGCGTCACGCGCCCGAACGCTCCTCCAGTTGGCGGCTCCACACCCGGGTGATGTGCTCCGACATGAGCCGGCTGACCTTGGTCGCAGACCCTCGGCTGATGGCATTCAGAATCTGTTGGTGATCTTCCAGTACGCAGCCCACGTCGGCGAACTCCATCGATCCGTTGGGCAGTCGGTATCTGCTGCGGTTCAGGATCTCGAGAACGACGTCGATGAACCGATTACCGATCGCCCGGAAGAGGATTTCGTGGAACTCCATCGAAAGCTCAGTCAGGTCGGCGCCCTGCCGATCCGCCTCGCGAGTACGAACCATGTTGTCTTCCAGGGCATCCAGATCGATGCGGGAGATCTTCGTCACGGCGTGTGCCGCTATCGCCGGCTCCAGGATCATCTTGGCGTCGATGAATTCGTCGAGCGAAGATTCGTCAACGGTGAGGAGGTTCTCAAATGCGGTGATCGCGGCCGGCATCGGCTCCCGGGCCACGAACGGGCCGCCGCCCACCCCCGGCTTGACCCGGACCAGCCCCTGTTGATCGAGGATGAGAAGTGCCTGGCGGACGGCTGAGCGACTGACCTTGAACCGCTCGCTGAGCTCTCGCTCGACCGGCAACTTATCCCCGGGTACGTAGGTGCCGTCGAGAATTGCAGAACGCAACTGCCGGACGACCCACTCATGCGGGCGCTCTATATCAGGCACTGGGTACACCCACACGATAATAGTCGAATGTTGGATATTTACATGTTTTGGGTCCACAGGGTGCCTCCGGGGCCGAGCTCGGATTCCGCGCAGGAGGAGAACCGTGGGTATCGGTTTCCAGTTGGCGGCAGCACCGGTCTTCCGCCGGACGCGCCCGACGAAAGCCCAGGAACCGACCCTCCCCCACAAGGCGATCACCCGGCCCCATCAGAACCACCGACTAAACTGTTCAATCTTTCAATAGTTCACTCCATTTTACTCTAGGCTGACACGGTGGCGTGTTCAACGCACACCGACGGCGGCGTGCTGCCGCGTTGTATATGTATGCACCAGAAGGAAATTCGAATGTCTGATATGTTGGACGGCAAGGTTGCGCTGGTGACGGGTGCGGGCAGTGGAATCGGCCGCGAGACCGCCCGGGCGCTGCTCGAGTACGGCGCGCGGGTGACCGTAGCCGATGTAGCCGAGGCGGCGGTCCGCGAAACCGTGGAACTGCTCGACGGTGGCGACGCCGTTCTGTCGGTCGTGACGGATGTCGCAGTGGTCGAGTCCGTCGATCACCTGGTGACCACGATCGTCGAGCGTTTCGGGCGACTCGACATCGCCCACAACAATGCGGGTATCGACCTGGTCGGTCCCGATATCGTGGATGTTCCCGTGGAGGGCTGGCACCGAGTCCTCGATGTGAATCTGACTGGCGTCTTCTACTGCCTGCGGGCGGAGATTCCATACATGCTCAAACAAGGCGGAGGTTCCATTATCAATACCGCCTCGGCCCTCGGGGAGGTTGCACTTCCTCACCAATCCGCCTATGTCGCATCTAAATTCGGGGTGGTGGGCCTCACCAAGGCTGCAGCGCTCGAATACTCAGCGCGCGGGGTTCGCGTGAACGCCGTCCTGCCCGGCGTGATCGAATCTCCGATGGTCGCGGAAGCCGCGGCCGAGAACCCAGGGGTCCTGGAGATGTTGTTGCGCGAGCACCCCATCGGGCGACTGGGGCGTGGACGCGATGTTGCCGAGGCTGTCGCCTGGCTGGGATCGGATGCGACGCGCTTCATCACCGGCACGACACTGGCAGTCGACGGCGGCTACCTCGCCCACTGATGGCCGGCCATTGACCTCACCGACCGGTATGGTGGCGCTGGCTCGGTACGACCCCGGCGCCAAGTTTTGATAATTAATGCAGCACAACTCTTTTCGCGAACACACCTCACCTCGGACCCCACAGTTTCTCTGCCCTACTTTAGGGGCCGCTTCGGCGGCTGGCTGTTGTGACCTGACACGTTGTTGTCAGGTCACAACAGTTAGCCCTTGGGGGACCAGTTAGGGTCACGTCCTGACACACCCAACGTGCGATCCAGTGTGGATGCGGTCGCAGGCACAGCGACTTCGGGACCGAACGCTCCGGATGCCCTTCCGTGCTCGGCGGATTCTGCGAGGATGCCATACACTGCCTCGGCGACATGGTCGTCACATTGATAGGAAGAACCCACTGCCCGGGCAAGATCCCACCCATGCACGGCGAATTCGGAGAGCACGAGCGAGCCGACGAACGCCGCGGGCAGATCGCCCAGATCACTTCGGCCGATACTAGTCACACCCTCCCACGCAGCCGGATCGGACCATGCGGTGGCCAGAGCGTGGATGTTGTCGGCCAACAGGTTCCGCCAGTCCCCCACAGCAAGGTCCTGCTCGCCTTCGGCGGGGCGACCGGTGGGGATCGGCTCTTTGCGCGCTGCGAGTTCGAATACCGGCGCCCAGTAGAGGAGGTGCGTCAGCAACCCCTGCACATCGAACTTCTCGCACGGGGTCTCCGCCGTCATCGCGTCGGCCCGCACTGCTTCTGCGACTCTGGCCAATTCCGCTCCGGCGACTGCGATCAGGGATTTCAGGTCGCCACTGGACATCTGGACCCCTACCTCCTCATATCGTGTTAATTGACTGCCACCATGGGCACGCAGCCAGCAGCGTGGGGGCGGCGCAACATTTCGAGGCGCGGCCCCGCAGCCGTACTGGGAACAAATGGAAAACTACTGCGGCGGAGCCAGTTTCAACTGCAGTTTCTTGAATCCGTGCATGGTCGGCACGGGGATCCATTCGGGCTCGTCCGACGCCAACTGCAGCCGATCTCCGAATTCGCACAGCGCATCCAGCAGGCACCGTACCTCCAGCCGGGCCAGTGGCGCTCCCACGCAGAGGTGCTCGCCGTAGCCGAAGGCGAGGTGACGATTGCTACCGGAGCGCGTCACGTCGAACTTCTCGGGATCATCGAACGCTTCGGGATCGCGGCCCGCGGAGGCATACATCAGCACCACACGCCTGCCCGCTTCCAGCCGGACACCGCCGATTTCGACGTCGCGGGTGGTGATCCGCAGCATGCCGGTAACCGCGCCCATGATGCGCAGTGTCTCCTCGATTGCCGGACCGCGCAGCGACTCGTCGTTGCAGACGGCTCGCCACTGCTCCGGGTTCGACAACAGTTGGTGCATCATGTTGCCGATGAGCACGGTTGCCGTCTCGTTTCCGGCCTCCATCAACTGCGTGCACACACTGACCAATTCGGTGTCGGTCAATGGCCCCTCCGGGTCGTCCACGCCGGCCCACACCAGCGCCGACATCAGGTCCTCCGTACGCTCGGCGCGGCGGGCGGCGATCTGAGCAAGCAGATATTCCCGCGCTTCGGCGAGCCCCTCCGCCGCGCGTAACCGCTCCTCGGGCTCCAGCAGCGGATTGCCTACCAGCACGGAAAACTCGTCTGACCACTCTTTCATCCGGGCGGCGTCGGCCACCGGCAGTCCCAGAACCCGGGCGATTACCGTCAACGGCAACGGCACGGCAATCGTGGCACAAAGGTCAAACGTTCCGGACTGTGGCAGCGCCCCGACCATGTCCTCGATGAGTCCCATGACCAGCGGTTTGAGCGACTGGACTCGCCGCGGGCTGAGCACCGACAAGACGATCTTGCGGACCCTTGTGTGGTGCGCACCCTCGGAGTTCACTAACGACGGCGGCTCGTAGGGATAGCCATCGGGAAGACGGTCGCGCAACTCGGCGGGAACCTCGCCGCTGTAGAGCACATCGCGCGAACTGAACGCTTCCGTATTCTTGACGGCCTCGACCACGTCGGCATACCGGGTGATCACATAGCACTGCATCTCGTCACTCCAGAAGATCGGGGTCTCCTGACGTGCTCGGGCGTAGGACGGATACGGATCGACCATTTCCTCCGGGAGCGCCCAGTTGTACGAGCGGTGCGGACACTCTCCCACCCGGTTTGCACCGGAGGCGATATCAGTAGTCATGGTGCAGCAGTCTCCATTCGCCTAGATTCCGTCCGAAGCCTTCGAGGATCGCGACGGGCGTTCCGTCCGTGTGACGACCAGAATCGACCATCGGCGCTGCCTTCACTTCCGGCTCGTTGTGCTGGCTGGGTCTGGCGCCACGCACACCGTTGTGCAGGTCACAATCGACATCCGGTCGGACACATCTCACATCACACCACAAAACATTGAATAGTTCAAATGTTTCTTGTATTTCCTTCCGACGCGGAGAACTGGGACGTCAACGCTCGTTGCCTGGCGGCTACCCAGCCCCGTGCCGGTTGTCTTCCGGCGCAGACCGTGACGGGGGCAGCACGGGGGTACGTGCGAGTTCATGCTTGGCAATTGAGCGAAGGTGGACCTCGTCGGGCCCGTCAAACACGCGCATCGCCCGATGCCACCCGTACATCGCCGCAAGCGGGGTCGCGTCGGTGACCCCGGCGCCACCGTGCACCTGAATCGCTCGGTCGATCACGCCGGCCGCTGCCCGGGGGACGGCAACCTTGGCCATGGCGACGAGATTTCGAGCGGCCTTGTTGCCGGCGACATCGATCAGGTGGCTGGCTTGCTGGGCCAGCAATCGGGCCTGGTCGATCTCCACCCGCGACTCGGCGATCTGTTGCTGAATCACGCCCTGCTCGGCGAGAGGCCGACCGAAGGCAACCCGATGCTTCGCGCGATCGGTCAACAATGCCAGCGCCCGTTCGGCGGCACCGAGGGCGCGCATGCAGTGATGGATGCGGCCGGGACCCAGTCGGGCCTGCGCGGCCGCGAATCCGCCGCCCTCCTCACCGATGGTGTTCGTGATGGGCACTCGCACCCGGTCGAATACCACCTCAGCGTGACCGTGCTGATCGTGGTGGCCGAAGACCGGATAGTCGCGCACGATGGTCACCCCGGGCGTGTCGCGCGGGACGATCACCATCGTCTGCTGCCGGTGCGACGGCGCCGAGGGATCCGTCTTTCCCATGACGATGAAGAACGCACACCGTGGGTCCATGGCACCGCTGGCCCACCACTTGCGCCCATTGATGATGTACGAGCCGCCGTCCCGTTCGATGCGTGTGGCGATATTGCTGGCGTCGCTGCTCGCGACATCGGGCTCGGTCATCGCGAACGCCGAGCGGATCTTCCCAGCAAGCAACGGCCGCAACCAATCGTGTTGTTGCTGTTCCGTGCCGAGCAGGTGCAGCAGTTCCATGTTGCCGCTATCGGGAGCCTGACTATTGATGGCTTCTGGAGCCAGGTGCATACTCCATCCGGACAACTCGGCGATAGACGCATATTCGAGCTGGGTCAAACCAGACTCCGCGGGCAAGAACAGGTTCCATAATCCTTCGGCGCGAGCCTGTTCCTTCAAGACCTCCACGACGGGGGGGACCGTGTGACCGTCGGGCCCGGCGGCCTTGCGCTCGGCCAGGTACGCAGCCTCCGCCGGCAGCACCGTATCCCGCATGAAGCGCACCATCTTGTCCTGGAGCTCACGGGCACGGGCAGAGGGAGCCGGAAGCGCGTAGAAGGTCATGACGTGGTCCTTGATTGTGGGTGGCGCCGAGCGGCAACCGGCTCGGCTTCGGTGACCTTCACATCAACTCCAGTACGAGCTTGCCGACCTTGTCGCCGCGAAACAGCATCTGGAGCGTTTCCGGGAAATCCTCGACGGTTCCCTTGACAATGTGTTCTCTGACGGTGATTTGGCCGTTGTTGATCCAGCCGGCGATCTCAGCGGCGGCTTCGGCGAAGCGTGCAGCGTAGTCCGTCACCACGAAGCCCTCCATGCGCGCACGACAAACCAGCAGTGACAGATAGTTTGACGGTCCTCGTACCGGAATGTCGTTGTTGTACTGGCTGATTGCGCCGCAGACCACCACCCGCGCTCGCAGGGCCAGACATGCGACCGCGGCGTCGAGAATTTCCCCGCCGACGTTGTCGAAGTACAGGTCGATGCCGTCGGGCACCCGCGCACGAAGCGCTTCCGACACGTCTTCGGCTCGGTAATCGACTGCGTCGTCGAAGCCGAGTTCGTTTGTCACCAGGGTGCACTTTTGTCTTCCGCCGGCGATTCCGATCACCCGCGCACCTTTGAGTTTGGCGATCTGGCCGACCATGGATCCCACTGCACCCGCCGCCGCAGAAACCACGACGGTTTCACCCTCGCGCAGGGCGCCGACGTCCAGCAACCCGAAGTAGGCCGTCATGCCGGACAGTCCCAGAGCGCCGAGAAAGACGGACGAGGCGGCCAGATCGGGATCGATCTTCCGTGCGCCCTCGCCGTTGGAGACGACGTAGTCTTGGACTCCGAAGTAGCCCACGACGTGGTCGCCGGGCTGGAATTCCGGATGGTCCGATTCCGTGACCTCCACGACCGTTTGAGCTCGCATCACCTCGCCAATTCCAATGGGAGCCGAGTAGGAGCGACGATCATCGAGCCAGCGGCGCATCGCTGGATCCACCGAAATATAACGTGTCCGGGCCGCGAACTGCCCGTCGGCAGGCTGTTGAACTGGCGCCGCCACATGTCGCCAGCATCCGGGGGTGATCCAACCCTGGGGTCTGGCCGCCAGGCAGATCTGGTGGTTCATCGCGGGCATCTTGCTCCTGTCGCATTTTGTTGTCTGCATCGATGACGGGGACACATGAAGTCATGAACAGCACATCGGTGTCCGCTATCTGTAGTTGGCTCGACCGGCACTACGATCGACTCTATTGAAACATTGAATAGTTCGTGGTTTGCTTTGAGGGCGAGACCACCGCAACTTCGGTTGCGCCAGACGCCCAGAATCGAGGAGACATGCTGACAGACGAGTGTCACGCAACAGACTTCAGCGTGGTGAGCCGCATGCTGGACGCTATCGAGCAAGGCGACACCGACACACTGCGTGGTTGCTTCGCCGCGGGCGCACTCGCATGGCACAACAGTGACGAACTCGAGCAGGACGTCGAAACTGTCGTGGCCATCATCGGTCATCTGTGCGCCGTATCGACAAGCCGCGTCTACGAGGACCGCCGCGTCACGACGGTCGGTTCGCAAGCGTTCATTCAGCACACCCTTACTGCATCGCTCCACTCGGGAACCCAACTGCGCATGCCCGCAATGATGCGGATTGTGGTCAACCACGACGGCCTCGTCGAACGGATCGAGGAATACCTGGACTCCCGCGACGTCGACTGCCTCGGGGAGGAAACAGCCTGATGGCCCAAGCATTCACCGCAGCAGAAAGCAGTTACCTCAGCGATCAGGCGCTCGCGCGCCTCGCCACGGCGACGCCAACAGGCCGTCCCCACGTGGTACCGGTCAGTTTCACGCTCGACAAGGAATCGGAGACGATACACATCGGCGCGCATGTGCTTCCCGGCCGAGGCCAAAGCCGGTTGTATCACCGGCACATCGAGAACAATCCTGTCGTCGCCCTCGTTATAGATGACCTGGTGTCCACCAATCCTTGGACGCCACGCGGCATTCAGATCCGTGGACGAGCAGAGATCGTGGCCGCGGGCGGCGAGCGATTGGCGCCTGGTTTCGGTCCGATCTGGGTCCGCGTCTCCCCTAGCTGGATCACTTCGTGGGGGATCGAAACCGCTCCGTTTGAACCTCCGCACAGTCGCGCCGCGGCCGCCAGTGAAACGTGAAGCGACACATTGCGCCAACGGCGCCGCAGGCCGACGGCGCAACAGCTCTTCGCTTCGTCATCGACATACGCGCGTTTTCAGGTCTTCTGGCTTGCCGGCTGTTATTCAGAAGCCCACGCATCACCATGCCCGGTCGTTGGCGTGCAACCACCAGCGGTGATACTCGGCGATCACACGTGGGCGAGTTCATGGTCAGCGAACGATGAGCAGCGCCACACTCGCCCACAGGCTAACAACGGTCCTCCGACCAATTCTCGGATCTGACGTCGCGGTGACTGACCTCAGCGTAGTCACCGGCGGAGCCAGTCGCGACACCTGGGCGTTTGACGCCGTCATCGGCGAGCACCGTCGACCATTGATCCTGCGTACCGGGCCGGCCAACGCCCCGGCATCAGATCTGAGTTTCCAACAACATGCGAGCATGGAACTCGAAGCGGCCGTCCAGCACCGTGCGGCCCTGGCCGGCACACCGGTGCCCACCATCATTACTGCGGACGATTCCCTTGCCGCACTGGGGAAACCGTACTTGATCTGCGAAGCGATAGCCGGTGAAACGATCGTGCGGCGGATCCGCCGTCAACTCGACAAGGCAGACGAGGGCGCATACGACCGGCTGCTCCGGCAGTGCGCAGAAGCGCTGGCGGCTATCCATCGTGCTGACACAACCGGGATAGCACTGCAGCAAAGTGACCCACTCATTGAATTGCGGGCACGTCTGGATGGCGTAGGCGAAACCACAGCTGCCTTTGAGTGGAGTATGCGCTGGCTGGCCGCAAACCGGCCACCACCATCGCCGCCGGTGCTGGTACACGGCGACTTCCGCATGGGAAACCTGATCATCGACGGTGGCGCGCTCTCGGCAGTGCTGGACTGGGAACTCGTACATGTCGGCGAGGCTTACGAAGACGTGGCATGGTTCTGCATCCGGGCCTGGCGCTTCGGCGCACCCGAGCATCTCGGCGCCGGCGGACTCGGAGAGATCGAGACCTTCCTGAGCGCATACGAAGCCAGCAGCGGCACCAAGCTCGATCGGGCGAGCTTCCGATGGTGGCTCGTCCTGGCCACACTGCGTTGGGGAGCAATCTGCCGCTATCAGGCCGAACGTCACCTGAGCGGCCAGACTCGCTCAGTAGAACTTGCCGCGATCGGCCGGCGCGTCTGCGAAACCGAATGGGACCTACTCACGCTGTTAGATGAGGACGGAGCTCGATGACCCCTTGGCTTCACGGACGGCCGACCGCTTCCGAACTGGTTGCGGCAGTAGCCGAATTCCTTGAGAAGGATGTACGGCAAGCGTGCACTGGCCACATCAACTTTCGTGCTCGTGTAGCTGCCAACGTCTTACGCATCGTGGAACGTGAATTGCTCGATCGTTCTGCATCCGGGGTAACAGAAGCGCTGGGCTCGGTCGGATACGACAACGAACAGCAGCTGGCTGCCGCCATCCGTTCCGGTGCTCTCGACAACCGCTCGGACGACGTCACGGCATGCCTGCGGACACTCGTGCTGCACCGACTCGGCATCGCAAATCCCGGCTACGACCGACGGTGATGCAGGACTTTTCGCCTACTCAGAAAGCTCCATGCTCATATGATCTGCGACGCATTGCTCGTCAGACCATCCACCAAACGGGGCGGGTAGCCGGCGCCACCGCCCAGATGGACGAGTCAGGCGCATCAACTTCCAGGAGTGCCTTCACGTGAATTCGATCTGCAAGAAGGCTCGGCCAGCGTGACTGCTGAAGCAGCACGACCACTCGGTCCTCCCCCAGTGTCACGCCGTTATGCCCAGACGGCCGGCGACAGGAGACAGGAGCGGCAGATTGGGCAGGTGCAGTCCATCAAGAAGATATTGGCCGTGGGCGGCACTGGCCGCAATGTCGCGGCGACGCAGCGGGGTTCGCGCCGCCTCGCCCGGTTCCGTTGGCGCAGTCTGCCTGGGCCACCGGCTCGGTATTGGCCTTCCAGGCACCCGCGCAGCGAGATAAGCAGCACGACAAACAATTTGGTGCATCGAATGGGATGCTGCTGCAGCGGAGTTGATCCATTTCAATTCTTGGCCCAAACGAAGGAGGGCAGCGACCCCATGGCTTACCGAATGTGAAGGCCTTCGTGGCAGAGTGTTGGTGCCGTACAACGTGATACTTCATCTTTTCGGCCATTGCAGACCGTTGCCGGTGTCGTCGAAAACGGTCGACTCGGCATGCGAACAGCTCCAATCCCATTCGATTTCTTGCCGGCGGAACCGGCGGTACCACCACGCGGGATGTTGACGAGCCCTTACCTTCAACTGCCGAAATTCGACGTCTTGCAGCCAGAGCAGCGCTGGGAGGATGCATGACGATGCATCACTACTTTCCCACCGTAACGGCCTCTTGAAGGCCATCATCATTGATTCGAGCCAGGCTCACACCGACGCAGTGGCTGCGGCCGCACCCGCCGATGACTGCGCCATGAAGGCGATCCGTCGTGTCACCAACGCGCTGTTGTCTCTCGGCGATCAGACTACGGTCCTGTTCAATCATCGCGCGCCCGGCCAAAACATGGCCCCCACTGCACTGTTGAGCAACGGCCGGCTCACGGCCCTGATCCAACGCGGCCAGGCCCGCAGGATTGTTCAACTCTGCACTGAGCCCACAATGGATTTAGCACGCCCTTTACGGGCTGATCATGTCAGCCTCCCGCGCCGTCAGAGACGGACTGGCACCCCGGCACGCTGCCACATCCCGCGGTGATCGAGACCTTCCAACACGGGATCTGCACGCCGAACTAACCCGATCCCACCTCAGCAACCTTCGTCACACAGGAACATCTTGCCCCAATAAAGTCAACGCTTGTACACTTTTGTTAAAGTTGTTGTCGCCCGTCGACGGCCCGGCGCCCGTCAGCTTGTGCAGCGCCGAAAATTGTGATGCTGCCGCCCCACGACGTGCACTGATCCGGCCTCTCAGGTGAGAATTCGCCTGGCACGCCGCCCGCAGAGCCACGGAAAGGTTGAACGCGGCAATGGTCGCTGAACGTGTAGAAGTAGAGGCGCCCATGCCCGTCGCGTCACACTGGCAGTACCTGGCGGCCAGGACAATCACCGCGGCGCTGGTGGTGCTGGTGGTCATCCAGGCCGCGCTGGCCGGCAATTTTCTCGGCGGCCACTATGACGCACTGATGCTGCATTCGCTCGGAGCGAGGGCCACTGAGATTCTCGCACTCCTCCAGCTCGTCGCGCTGGTGTTACTGCGCCGAGCCGGCGGTTCCTGGAGCCTGGTTGCGATGGCGGGCTTGATCATGGTGGTGGTGATGGTCCAGTCGGCCACGGGACTGTTCCGACTGACCGGGCTGCACGTCCCGCTCGGCGTACTGCTGATCCTCGGCATCGTCCAAGTGACGCTGTGCGTGTGGCGGCTGCCGTTGCCTGGGCGTGCCAATTCAGAACGACAGGACGCGGCGCTGTGAAACGACGGACCCTGCTGCAGCTCGGCGCTGCCGCAGCGGGGTTGGGCGTCATCGGTGCGACCTGGCCCGAGGCGTTCGTCGGCCCGGCCGAGCCTGGCCGTTTGCTGCGCAGCACTGCTCGGTTACCGCAGCCCTACCAGGTGCCGCTGCCGGTCCCTGCGGTGTTGCAGCCGCTGCACCGTGACGCCGACACCGACTATTACCACCTCACACAACGCGTGTCGGATTTGACGATCCTGCCCGGGCTGACCACACCGGCTTGGACCTACGGCGGCACCTTTCCGGGCCCGACCATCGTGTCGCGGTCGGGCCGCAAGACCACAGTGCGCCACCACAACACCCTGCCGGTACCGGTCGCGGTGCACCTGCACGGCGGACACACCCCCGCCGCCCACGACGGGTACCCGCTCGATCTGATCCTCCCCCATTCCGGCATACCCAGCGCGGGCATCTCTCATCCAGGCATGGATCACAGCGCGATGATGCGCGATACCGTTGTCGGGCAACGCGATTACACCTACCCGATGCAGCAGCGAGCATCGACACTGTGGTACCACGACCACCGCATGGACCACACCGGCGAATCCGTATGGCGGGGGCTGGCCGGACTCCACCTCATCTACGACGACGAGGAAGACGCCCTTCCCCTGCCCCGGGGACACCGCGATATTCCGCTGATGATCGCCGATCGGTCTTTTGCCGCCGACGGCTCCTTCCAATACCCGCTCAACCAGGACGGCATGGTGGTCGCCGACTACATGAACGGCGTGCTGGGTGACGTCATTCTGGTCAACGGCGCGCCGTGGCCGGTGCTGCACGCCGACCCCGCCCGCTACCGTTTGCGGATACTCAACGGTTCCAACGCCCGCCGATACCGTCTGCAACTCGATCCGCAGCCGCCCGGCGGCTCAGCACTGGTCCAGATCGGCAGTGATGGTGGTCTGCTGCAGCGGCCGGTGAACCATGATTGCCTCGACATCGCGCCCGCCGAACGTTTCGATGTCGTGGTCGACTTTTCGCGCTACGCCCCAGGGACGCAAGTGCGCCTAGTCAACACCCTGGGCCAGGGCAACACCCGCGAGGTCATGCGATTTGACGTCGTCGGCCAAGACCGCGGCGACGACTCCTCCATTCCCGCGCACCTCAGCAACGGTGTCAGCCCGCTGCCTCTCGACCGTGTCGCCGCCACGCGCACCTTCAAATTCGGTCTCGGACCCAAAGGCATCTGGTCCATCAACGACATGGCCTACCAGCCCGGCCGACCATTGGCGCGCCCACGCCTCGGGGACGTAGAGATCTGGCGCTTCATCACCGACGTCCATCACCCAATCCATGTTCACCTCAACCACTTCCAAGTGCTCTCACGCAACAACCGGGCACCCGGAAGATACGACAGCGGCTGGAAAGACACCGTCGATGTGCAACCGTCTGAAGCTGTTGAAATCGCCATCCGGTTCACCGACTACGCCGGCACCTTCTTGGTGCACTGTCACAACCTCGAGCATGAGGACATGGCCATGATGTCCGACTTCATCACACAATGACGGCGAGTCACAAGCGACGATGAGCACTGCAACGGCACGATAGGAGCAAACCATGGGAGCACTGGAAGGAAAGGTCGCCGTCATCACCGGCGGCAGCCGGGGAATCGGTCTGGCCACCGCTCATCGCTTCCTCGCTGAAGGTGCCCGGGTCATCATTACCGGCCGCGACCAAAACCGACTCGACAAGGCGCTGGCCGAACTAGGCGCCAACGCCTACGCGGTCTGTGGCAACGCCGGCGACCTCGCCCACCTCGACGAACTCTATGCGATAGTCTCGGCCATCAGCGGGCACCTCGACATCGTCGTTGCCAATCCCGCGCTGCGGGTGTGGGCACCGCTGGCCGAGACCACACCCGCCGACTTCGACGCCGCGTACGGCGTCAATGTCCGCGGCGTCTTCTTCACCGTGCAAAAGGCGCTGCCCGTGTTGCGCGACGGCGCATCAGTGATCCTTGTCGGATCCACCTTGGCCCACCGAGGCCAGCCCGGTCTGAGCCTCTATGCCTCCACCAAAGCCACGCTGCGGTCATTCGCCCGAACGTGGTCGGCCGAACTGGGCCACCGGCGAATCAGAGTCAACCTTCTGAGCCCCGGCGCGGTCGATACCGGGCCGCCCGAAGGCAACGTCGGGCCGCAAGCAGCGCACGCTGCTCTCAATCGACGGCAGGCCATCATCAACACCGCGCCTTTGCAAAGAACGGGCCAGCCCGACGAAATCGCGTCAACGATCCTCTTTTTGGCCAGTGACCAAAGCAGCTACATCACCGGCGCCGAACTCGTCGTCGACGGCGGTCTGACAGTCATCTAGCTCGACATGTGCTGATATCGCCAGAGTTGCCGGTCGTGATTCGGACGGAACTTGGACAGGGAGCGGACCTGAAAAGGCGCGGTGCTCGGGTAACCCAGCACCAGGTGAGCGGTTCCGCCGAACATGGTGTAGAGCCAGTAACGTTGCTCTCGTCTCCAACCTGATCGTCGTTGGTGATGCGGCAAGTGATGGATTCACCGGCACCCTGGACAAACGCGTTGCGGACGTACCTCACGCTAAGCGGAAAAAGTTTTCCACTTACGTGTGAGCGAACTACACTCCTCACGTGGACACCGCTGAGCGCAAGCGTCGGCCGCTGAGAAAAGACGCTCTGCACAACCGGCAGCTCATCATCGAGGCGGCACGCGAGCTGTTCGCAACACACGGCCTGGAAACAGGCCACAACGAGGTGGCCCAACACGCCGGAGTCGGTGTAGGCACGATATATCGCCGATTCCCCACCAAGCAGAGCCTCATGGACGCCATTTTCGAAGACGGCATCGACGAGATCGCTGCTCTCGCTGAGGCCGCGTTGAGCAGGGAGGACTCCTGGCACGGCCTGCTGTTCTTCATTGACGAATTGTGCGCACGGACCGCACGCGACCGCGGACTGCGAGAGGCGATTTTCCGTCGCGCCGACGGAGGCGACCGGATCGAAGCCGCCCGCCTCCGGCTCGACCCTCTCCTGGCCAAAGTCGTCGACAGAGCCCGCGCCGACGGTCACCTGCGCCCAACCATCGACCCTACTGACATGCCATTCGTGTCGATTATCGCGGGCGCCGTCACCGAATTCGCCGGCGGCTTCCAACCCGAAATGTGGCGGCGCTACGTGGCGATTCTTCTCGACGGCATGCGCACCCGACCGGGACAGCTCGCGCTGCCGGTGGAAGCGCCGACCGCCGAGCAACTCAACGAAGCGATGCGCAACCGGGACGCTGCCTCGCGGCGTTGACCACACGCTGCTGAGAGCGCCTCGCCGGATGCTCAGCTCTCTTGCGAGAGGGGCTCGACGATGACACTGGGCGCGTGCTGGAATCCTCACCGACTGACCTCGCTCCCCTTGAAGTCGCCATCTCGCTGCATGCACGCGGTGAGGAAATAGACCTGCGCCTGGTCGAGACGAGGCTGACACAACTGCGTGAATGGGCCGCAGTCTCAGCTCGCTCCGATCAAACTCAAGTGCGCTGGGTACAGGAAACCTACTGCCACGCCACTTCCGCTACACGGCAACCCGCCACGGACGACAAGTGCAGCGCTTCTACGGAACGGCGCTGGCCGACACCCTAGTGATGCGCGAGATCCCGCTACAGTCCCTCGACACCGTCGTCACGCACTCGAAGCACTCGCAGCCGAGTCGTGGCCGGATGACGGCCGGTTGCGCACCAAGGTCAACGAAGTCTTTATCGCCCAGGACAACCTTGACTCTTCACTGGTGGGCGCCGAGGACACGTTGATGGGCCTGGCCGACCGGTTCGACCTCGATGACGACCGCACCCCCGAACTGAAGACATTGCTGGTGGGCTACGCCGCCACCCGGGTGGCTGTCGAGTATCCTTGCCGCTTCGAAGGGCGGTGACCGGCGCGACTGGGACGGACTGGCCAGCTGGTTCGACCCCAGGACTGGCCGATCGGCCAGATTTCAGGCCGCATGGTCGACCGGTTGGGTCCCATTACCGGCGAGTGTCGGCCGGCGCGGATCTGGGCCGGGTCGGTGCTCTCGCCGAGCTCACGGGGGCTACCTACTGTCGGAGACACATCGTTGGGTGTGCTCGGGCGGCCTTTGCTCAGGCTCCCTCGCACGAGGGTGAGCCTGACCGGAGCTTTGCCGCGCGCGCCTGTTCATCAATATCGGACGTAGCCAAAATGTAGGGCCCGCCGAACAACGCACGCGCGAACAGACCGCCCTGATCAGAACTGCCCACGGCTCGCCTCTTCAGCTCGAATCTTGCCTCATGTCGACGGCAACTGAATACTGACCAGTGCGCGGCAACTGAAAATTGACCAGCTTCCTGGAGACCCTTGGCTATCGGTCAAGGGAGGAAGCGAGTGTTGAGCGTGGAGGACTGGGCAGAGATCCGGCGGTTGCGCCGGTCGGAGCGATTGCCGATCTCGGAGGTCGCGCGAGTGTTGGGGATTTCTCGGAACACGGTGAAGGCGGCGCTGGCTTCGCAGGGGCCGCCGAAGTATGAGCGTGCGCCGGTGGGGTCGGTGGTTGACGAGGTCGAGCCTAGGATTCGTGAACTGTTGGCGGCCTATCCGCGAATGCCGGCGACGGTGATTGCCGAGCGGATCGATTGGTCGTATTCGATCCGGACGCTCAGTGAGCGGGTGCGGGAGTTGCGGCCGGTGTATCTGCCGCCGGACCCAGCCTCACGCACGACCTATGCTGCCGGCGAGATCGCCCAATGCGACTTCTGGTTTCCCGATATCGAGGTGCCGGTCGGATACGGTCAGGTCCGCACCGCCACCGCACTGCCGGTGTTGACGATGGTGTGTGGGTATTCGCGGTGGGCATCCGCGCTGCTGATCCCGACACGCAGCGCAGAAGATCTGTATGCCGGTTGGTGGCAGCATCTTTCAGTGTTGGGTGCGGTGNCGCGGGTGTTGGTGTGGGACGGCGAAGGCGCGGTCGGGCGCTGNCGGGCACGACAACCTGAACTGACCGCGGCATGCCAGGCGTTTCNTGGCACGCTGGCCACCAAGGTGCTGATCTGCAAACCGGCCGACCCTGAAGCCAAAGGCTTGGTGGAACGTTTCCACGACTACCTTGAACGCGCGTTCCTGCCGGGGCGGGTATTCGCCTCACCGGCGGACTTCAACACCCAGTTGGCCGACTGGCTGGTGCGAGCCAATCACCGCCAACACCGAGTGCTGGGATGCCGCCCGGCCGACCGGATTGACGCCGACAAGGCGGCGATGCTGGCGTTGCCGCCAGTCGGGCCGAGTGTGGGATGGCGCAATTCGACACGGCTGCCGCGCGATCACTACATCCGCTTGGATAGCAACGCCTACTCGGTGCATCCCGGCTCGGTCGGGCGGCGCATCGAAGTCACCGCAGATCTGGAGCGGGTCCGAGTCTGGTGCGCTGGCGCCCTGGTCGCCGACCATGGGCGGATCTGGGCCAAACACCAGACGATCTGCGATCCCGAGCACCTTGATGCTGCCAAGCTGCTGCGCCGCAACCGCTTCGAGGTCCTCACCGTGCCCGCTCACGTCGAGGTCGAACAACGCCGGCTGGCCGACTACGACACGGCACTGGGCCTAGATGGACCGGTGGCGTGATGGCCGCCAAAGCCACCACCAGCAGCCGGGACGTGACCGCCGAGCTGGCGTTTTTGACCCGGGCCTTGAAAGCGCCCACCCTGCGCGAGGCGGTGGGGCGGCTTGCCGAACGTGCCCGCAGCGAGACCTGGAGCTACGAGGAGTTCCTGGTGGCGTGTCTGCAGCGTGAAGTATCTGCCCGTGAATCCCATGGCGGTGAAGGACGCATCCGAGCTGCCCGCTTCCCGTCGCGGAAATCATTGGAGGAGTTCGACTTCGACCATGCCAGAGGTCTCAAGCGTGACCTCATCTCCCATCTGGGCACTCTGGACTTCGTCACCGCCAAAGACAACGTGGTGTTCCTCGGCCCGCCGGGAACGGGGAAAACGCATCTGGCAATCGGTATCGCGATCCGGGCATGCCAAGCCGGGCACCGGGTCCTGTTCGCCACCGCGTCGCAATGGGTCGATCGCCTGGCCGGCGCTCACCACGGAGGCACGCTGCAAGCCGAACTCGTCCGACTGGCCCGCTACCCACTGCTCGTCGTCGACGAAGTGGGCTACATCCCGTTCGAGCCCGAGGCCGCCAACCTGTTCTTCCAGCTGGTGTCTTCGCGTTACGAGCGGGCCAGCCTCATCGTCACCTCCAACAAGCCCTTCGGACGCTGGGGCGAGGTCTTCGGTGACGACGTCGTCGCTGCAGCCATGATCGACCGTCTCGTGCACCACGCCGAGGTCATCGCACTCAAAGGAGACAGCTACCGCATCAAAGACCGAGATCTCGGCCGCGTCCCCACCGTCACGGCCGACGACCAATGAACCCCAAGCTGGTCAATTTTGGATTGCCGACAGCTGGTCAGTTTTCAGTTGCCGTTGACACCTCACAGGCGCCGTTGGTCCGAGTGGCCGCTGACGGGCCACGCGACTCGGCGGGAGGGGTGTGAAGGATCGCATGGGAACTGTCGCTCAGTGAGCATTATCAGCGATGTCCCGGATCAGAACACGGTACGCCCGGGGGGCTCATGTGAGCTTCGGTCGCTTAGTCGTCGTCGAGTGACTGTTCGAACTCGGTCACGGCATCCAGAAGCGCGTACGTATGCCGCATTTGGTGATCGAGGAGTTGAAGGGCAGTGTCACGATCGCCGCTGGCCAGAAGTGCATCGAATTCGGACATGAAGGCCTCCGTCAACCCAATGTCCTGGCCATCGGTCACCCGTGGTCGATGGCCTGGGCGGGTCGCGTGGCAGTCGAGGACTTTTTGGTGTCGGCGCATTCTGATCAACTCCTCGACCATGCGTTGCCTGGTTTGGGTTCGGTCACTTCGCTGCGACTGGCGGGCGCGTTGCGGTTATCACTGGCACGGTGTGCCAGGACGCGACGGTGCCGATTGTGGTGTCGCCACATGTGTTCGATCTCTCGCTCAGCTCGCCGGCAGGTTCACGATGTCGGCCTCATCGGGGTAGGTACGGCCGCAAGGCTGCGGCCAGAAAATTGCACGTCTGCTCCCTCGTGACGCGTTCAGACATGTTCGTCGATCCGCGCCCAGGCATCGACGACGCCGACATGCCGTTCGTGTCGGTCACGCCGGTACCGTCACCGAGTTCGCCGGCGGTTTCCGGCCCGAGAAGTGGCGCCGCCGCTACGCGGTCATTTTCGTCGGTGGCAGACACGCTCAACCCGGACAAGCGGCGGCGCTTCCAGTGGAGGTGCCCACCGCCGACCAGTTCAGGGACGCCGTGCGCAATTGGGACGCCGCCTCGCGGTGTTGGCCACACGTTGCTGAGATCACCTCGCGGGACGCTCAATTCGCTTTGTGCGCGCCCAGCAGCCATGCCGGCATCACCAATCGGCCCTCAGCGTTTCGCTCCACCTCTGTCGTCGGTGGCGCGCCTTCGGGCATCGGCACGTCGTTGGCGTACAGCTTGGCCGACCGTACGAAATCGACCGTCCACACGGCCGCCACCGTCTCGCGCAAGTCCTCCGCGGTGAACCCGCCGGGCCCGGGTGCCTGCCCTCCGAAAGCGTGTTTGTCGAACGCCAAGACGAACAGTTTCGCTTCCGGCGCGGCCGCGCGATGGATCGCCTGCAGGTAAGCCTGTCGACGATCGACGGGAAGCGAATGGAGCAATCCGCTGTCCATCACGGTGGCAAATCGGGCGTCATAGCCATGAAAGTCGGTGAGGTCCGCCTGAGCAAAAGTGGCAGTGCTCAAGCCCCGTTCAGCGGCGGCACCTGCTGCCGACGCCACAGCGGTAGCACTGGCATCCAGACCGACCACGGTGTAGCCGCCGCCAGCTAGCGACAGCGCCAATTCGGCGTGTCCGCATCCGGCGTCGAGCACGTCACTGCGGACCTCACCCTGTTGGATCAAGGCGGCAAGCTCAGGCTGAGGTGCACCGATGCTCCACGGCGGTGCGATGTCGCCTCGATAGAGGCTTTCCCAGTCCATGTGTGGTTGTGTCACGTTGAGCCTCCTTTCCTAGCCTGTCGGTGGTTTCAACTACCGTGGCCCAATTTAGCACCACGTGTCTACTTTTGTCTTGGGTAGCATTCCCCCAGGAAACCGACGGGAAGGAAAGCCACGGTGAACAGTGCCGCGCCGGTCCCAGAGCCCGAATCGATGGCCGACTCGACCGCTGAGCGCAAGGGGCAGCGCACACGTCGGCGGATCCTTGAGGCCGCACGTGAAGTATTTGCTGAAGTCGGCTATGACCGGGCCACCATCCGAGCTATCGCAGCTGTCGCCGATGCCGACAAGTCCTCGGTCATCAAATATTTCGGCACCAAAGAGGCCCTTTTTCAGGAAGCAGTGCACTGGGACATACCAGTAACTGATCTGAACAGCGTCGGAGTGGCCACCACTACCGAACTGACCCGGGCCATGCTCACGGCGTGGGCCTCTGACCCCAACAGCCCCATGGCCGTGCTGCTACGTACAAGCATGACCAGCGAAGTAGCTGCCGACCTCTTGCGTAAACACATCACTCACGACGCCATCGATGCCATGGCGCCCACCATCGATGCACCCGATGGGCGACTGCGGGCCGCGCTGGCTAGTGCCATGCTCATGGGTATCGCCAGCCAGCGATACATTTTGCAGCTGCCCGATCTGGTCAGCGTCGACATGGACGAGATGCTGGAACTCCTTGCGCCACTGCTGCAATCGCTGCTGCGACCGCAGACGACCGCATCGCCGAAGCGCACAACCCGCGGGAAAACCCGCGGCGTCCCCCGAGGGTGACGGCCGGAGGGACCCGGCCGTGCCGAAGTTGGGAGAGATGCGGCGATCGTCGGGATCCGGGCTCGATCAGCGTCGCTGCGACCCCGAGGCAGAGTGACGAAACCCTCGGTGGATATTTCGCCAACGCTCCCGGTTTCGTTGTCGGTGATCGTCTCCTTGTCCGCGGCGATGTAGCAGGTTTCGGTGTGGGGTCGGTTGACGACTGCCCAGTCGGCGGGTTCGCATTCCCACACGCCGAACTGCGCGGCCGTGCCTAAATCGACCAAGCAGTCTCTAGTACGTCTATTGACAGTCGCCGGGTTGGGTGGCAGTTTCGTCGTCTATCGCACGGTCATCAGGGTGCTGGGGCAGTGGACGCTGTTGGCTCGCATGCCAACTGCGCATCGCCGCTTCATGCTCCTCGCTGGTCAGCGCTGCCACCGGGAGGGGCGCTTGGTCAACCCGTGATCGCAGGCCGTCGAGGAAGATTGCCACATACCGACGCCACAATTCAGGTCGACTGTCGCCGGCGAACTCGGTGACGGCACCTGCGATGATGGATACCAGGGGCAGGTCGGTGTCGCCGATATCGGCGCGAAGGTAGCCGTCGGCACTGGCCTTCTCGACGACTTTGGCGACCATCGGATCCAGACGCAGTCGCGCCGCTTCGACTCGGTCGCCGCCGTGGGCGCGACTGAGCACAGCTTCCCGCAGTCCCTGGTCCCGTGCCGTCAATTGGCACATCTCCTCAATGAAGAACACGAAGCCGTGCCACGAGTCAGACATACCCAGGGCAGTTTCCCCCAGTGCGGTGATCTCGTCGATCCCGTCCTCGAAAATGGCATCGACCAGCGCTTGCTTGGTGGGAAAGCGCCGGTACATGGTGCCCACACCCACCCCGGCGTAGTGGGCGACCTCTTTGTGCGTGGCTTCAAGACCACGCGCTGCGAACAATTCGCGTGCCGCCTCCACAATGCGCTGCCGGTTGAGGACAGCGTCTTTGCGCAGCGGTCGCCGGGGTAGTCGGCCGGTGTCCATCTGCGAAGTGTAGGTCACAAGTTATGTGGATTGACCCGGTCCACTTATTTGTTTATGTTAACCGTGCAAACGCCCCTCCGACTCCGCATATGTGGTGGCCGGCCAGTGAAAGGACCATTCCCGTTGGGCCCCAACGGGGGACGCCGAGGCGGCATGCAGGCGGTCACGAACGCTGAACTACCCGTGCCTTGCCAGTTCGATGAGCTGGACATGATCGGGGCGCAGTCCCCAATGTCGTCGGGGCCGTGCCGATCGTCGTGATGACGAGCGTTGCCTAACTTTTAGGAGGACTGCGGTGAAGGTGTTGAAAAAGTTGTGGATTCCGCTGCTCATCGTGGCCGTGGTGGTTGTCGCAGGGTTGGTGGTCGACCGAGTCCGCGGTTACTTCGGCGCGGAGGGCGCCCGGGTGACCCCGGTGAACTTCGCCAATGATCCCGAGCCCTTCGATCCCAAGGTTGTGACCTACGAGGTGTTCGGCAATGGAACCTACGCCGACATCAACTATCTGGATCTGGAAAGTCGGCCCAAGCGCGTGGACGGTGCTCCCTTGCCATGGACCCTGACATTGAAAACCACTGACCCATCAGCTTTCCCGAACATCATCGCCCAAGGTGACGGGGACAGCATCACCTGCCGCGTCAGCATCGACGGGGAAGTCAAAGACGAGAGGACCTACACCGGCATGGCCGCCCAGACCTTCTGCTTGGTGAAATCGGCATGAGCACATCAGTAAGCGAAACGCGGACGAGTGCGGAGCCGGCACCCCCGAAGGATGCGCGTGGACGGCTTGCGGTGTGGATCCGCCGACTGTCGGTGCCGATCATCCTTGGTTGGCTGGCCATCATCGCCATTCTGAACATCACCGTGCCGCAGCTGGAAGTTGTCGGTCAGCAGCAGTCGGTCTCGATGAGCTCCGACGACGCACCGTCGATGATTGCCATGAAGCGCATCGGCAAGGTATTCGAGGAATTCAATTCCGACAGCTCGGCGATGATCGTGCTGGAGGGCGAGCAGCCCCTCGGTGACGAGGCCCGTCGCTACTACGGCGAGATCGTTGACAAGCTCAAGGCTGACACCGAGCACGTCGAGCATGTGCAGGACTTCTGGGGTGACCCACTGACGGCGACCGGAGCCCAAAGCCCGGACGGCAAAGCGGCCTATGTTCAGGTGTATACCGCGGGAAACCAGGGTGAGGCCAAAGCCAACGAGTCCATTGCCGCGGTACAGGACATCGTGGCCAGTGTCCAGGCCCCGGCCGGAGTGACCGCCTACGTGACCGGGCCGGCGGCCCTGACGGCTGATCAGCAGATCGCCGCGGACCGAAGCTTGAAGCTGATCGAGGCAGTGACATTCACGATCATCTTCGTGATGCTGATGCTTGTCTTCCGCTCGATCGTCACGATGTTCTTGGTCATCGCGATGGTCGTGGGGTCGTTGTTCGCGGCGCGAGGAGTGGTGGCGTTCCTCGGCTACCACCAGATCATCGGACTCTCAGTATTCGCGACCAATCTGTTGGTGACCCTAGGCATCGCGGCCGCCACGGACTACGCGATCTTCTTGATCGGGCGCTATCAGGAAGCCCGAGGTTACGGACAGAGCAGAGAACAGGCGTATTACACGATGTTCCACGGCACCGCGCATGTGGTGCTGGGTTCGGGTCTCACGATCGCAGGTGCGACGTTCTGCCTGCAATTCACCCGGCTGCCCTACTTCCAGACGCTTGCTGTGCCTCTATCGATCGGCATGGTCGTGATCGTTGCCGTGGCCTTGACCCTGGGTTCGGCAATGGTGGTGGTAGCCAGCCGCTTTGGTCTGCTGGAACCCAAGCGAAAGCTACGGGTGCGGGCATGGCGCAGGATCGGTGCCGCGGTGGTGCGCTGGCCCGGCCCCATCTTGATCGCCACGATTGCGCTCGCATTGGTCGGTCTGCTGACCTTGCCTGGCTACAAAACCAACTACAACGACCGCAATTACCTGCCCAAGGACATCCCAGCAGCCGAAGGGTACGCCGCCGCGGAACGCCATTTCGACCCTGCCCGATTGAATCCGGAGTTGGTGATGGTCGAGAGCGATCAGGATCTCCGCAATCCGGCCGACTTCCTTGTCATCGAAAGGATCGCAAAGGCGATCTTCGGTGTCGACGGTGTCGCGCGAGTGCAGACGATCACTCGTCCGCAGGGCACGCCGATCGAGAACACGTCGCTCGCCTACCAGATGGGCATGCAGGGTGTATCGGGACAGCTCAACAAGAAGTACCAGGAGAATTTGCTGGCGAACACGCTCAAGCAGGCCCAGGACATGGAGAAGAACATCGCCGACATGGAGCGGATGTCAGCTATCACCACTGAGATGGCTGGGCTCATGCAGGAGATGGTTTCCAAGATGGACACCATGGTGGGCAGTATCGAAGACTTGCGTGATGGCATCGCCGATTTCGACGATTTCTTCCGGCCGTTCCGTAACTATCTCTATTGGGAGCCGCACTGCTTCGATATTCCGGTGTGCTCGGCGCTGCGATCGGTGTTCGACACCCTCGACGGCATCGACACGATGACTGCCGATTTCAAAGAACTCACTCCGATCATGCATCGCCTCGCGGCGCTGATGCCCGAAATGGTGACGCTGATGCCGTCGATGATCGAGAACTTGAAGACCCAGCAGGCAATGCTGTTGACTCAATATGCAACTCAGAAGGGCCAGCAGGATCAGCAAGCCGCGATGCAGGACGACCAGAACGCCATGGGCGAGGCATTCAACGAAGCGCGCAACGACGACTCGTTCTATCTGCCGCCGGAGGCGTTCCAGAACGCCGAGTTCAAGCGCGGCATGGACATGTTCTTGTCGCCCGACGGACATGCCATCCGTTTCATGGTCACCCATGAGGGCGATCCGATGTCGTCCGAAGGTATTTCGCGCGTCGAGCCGATCGAGAACGCCGTCGCGAAGGCGATCAAGGGATCACCATTGGAAGGCTCCCGGATCTACATGGCCGGCACCGCATCGATGTTCAAAGACATGTCGGACGGCAATCGCTACGATCTGATCATCGCCGCGATCGCGGCGCTCAGCCTGATCTTCATCATCATGGTCATCATCACAAGAGCTGTCGTTGCCGCGGTGGTCATCGTGGGCACCGTAGTGCTCTCGCTGGGCAGCGCCTTCGGGCTATCTATCCTCATCTGGCAGCACCTCCTGGGTATCGAGCTGCACTGGATGGTGCTGGCCATGTCGGTCATCATTTTGCTAGCCGTCGGAGCCGACTACAACCTGCTGGTCGTAGCGCGGCTCAAGGAGGAGATCCACGCCGGCGTGAAAACCGGGATCATCCGGACCATGGGCGGTAGCGGATCGGTCGTGACCGCTGCCGGGCTTGTGTTCGCGTTCACCATGATGGGTATGTCGGTCAGTGCGCTGACAGTGCTCAGCCAGGTGGGCACCACCATCGGCTTGGGCCTGCTGTTCGACACACTGGTGGTGCGGGCATTCATGACCCCCTCCATCGCGGCGCTACTCGGAAGGTGGTTCTGGTGGCCGCAGATGGTGCGTGCTCGTCCTACACCGCAACCATGGCCTCAGCCAACGCAATTGACATCGGTCTGACCGGAGGAACGACACGAGATCGTGCCGCAATCGATTAGCACATGGCGACGCGGGTCTGCCCGACAGCCGCAACGAAACGCGAACTGTAACAACAGTCCTGGATACGTTCCGCTGAACATGCTGCGCCTGGGCAGCGATACAGCGCGCTATCACAGACTCCCGGTGGGGCGCAATCGAGAAGCGAACCCGTGCGGGTTGGAAGGCGCACCGTCTCGCACCGATCGGTGACGTGAGCTAACGCCGCTAACGACAATGTGAGGAGATGAGGAGTATGGCCCGCACAGAAGATGACAGTTGGGACCTTGCCAGCAGCGTCGGAGCGACCGCCACAGGTGTGGCGGTTGGCCGCGCACTCGCTAGTCGCGGCGAGGACCCTCTGATCGACGATCCTTTCGCCGAGCCCCTCGTCAGGGCGGTCGGGGTGGATTTCTTCACCCGCTTGGCCACCGGTGAACTCGACCCGGCCAGCGTCGATGACGGAATCGAGTTCGGAATGGCCAGAATGCGAGACATGATGGCAGTTCGGACCCGGTTCTTCGACGACTTCTTCATGCAGTCAGTGCGCAACGGGATCCGCCAGGTGGTCATCTTGGCTTCGGGCCTCGACGCCCGCGCCTACCGACTGCCGTGGCCACATGGCACTGTTGTATTCGAAATCGACCAACCGAAGGTTCTCGATTTCAAAGCCAAGGCACTCAATGACATGGGCGCGATCTCGATAGCAGACCGTCGAGCTGTTCCTGTTGACCTGCGACATGATTGGCCAACAGCTCTGCGGTCAGCCGGCTTCGATCCGACTCGTCCGGTTGCCTGGAGCGCTGAGGGACTGCTGCCCTTCCTGCCGCCGGAAGCTCAAGATCAGCTACTCGACAACATCACAGAGTTGAGCGCCGCAGGTAGTCGGCTGGCATCGGAAAACGTCGCCAACGCGGCCCAGACCGTGACCGCACTGCAAACTCGGATGAAGGAGGCTATCGACAGCTGGCGCAGGCACGGTTTCGACATCGATATGGACGATCTCTGGTACGCCGGCAACCGCAACGATGTCGTCGACTTCCTCAGTGCTCGGGGATGGCATACAACTGGTGCAAGAGTCGCTGAACTCATTGCCGCGCAGGATCTTCCATTGAATGTAGATACTGACGAGACAGATCCATTGAATGTGATGGGGTATGTCACGGCCACACGCATGTAGCGTCAACCAATGCCGCACGCCCGCAGGCTCTCCGGGACCAACCGTTAGCGACGTCGCTCTCGATCAGATAGGGGTTCCCGCCCACGGCATCGATGCCGACGCCGATCTTATTCCAAGCATCGCCGTCGGCGCGCGATGCGGCTTCGCGCCGCAACGACGGCGATCCCGACGTAACCGAACGACGTGGCTGCTAGACCGCCAACCACGGGAAAGACATATGCGGGCCGGCTCTTATCGAACCGGGTATTGAATGCCAAGGGTAGGAACGCATTCGGATTAATCCATGACCCTGCGGCAAGCGCCACTGTGGTCCCGCGACCAGCGTTGGGAACCGCAAGACCACACACGACGTTGAACGCGCCGGCCATCATCAGCTCGAGATGCCATTGGCGGATCCGATTCGGCGCTCGCACACCGACTCTGCGCATGGTCGCCGGTTGTTCCACGACTGCTGCATACACCCAGCCGCTCAACACACCCACAGCAAGTTCGATCAGGCCACTAACGACGAGAGCCGACGGCGGGCGCGTAGAACAGCGCTGCTGCACCGCAAACTGAGTGTTCATACTGACCAGCCCTCCTCTGAAGAATCCAAGTGCGCCCTGGTTGTCAGCCCCGAGCCTTCATCTGTCACCACTCGTTGATAGATGAAGGCAAACCTAATCATCTGTCCACGAGCGTGTCAAGATGTCTGTTATGACCGAGCGCCGCAACTACGGCGGGCTGACTGGAACTGAGCGGGCAGCTGAACGCCGCCGACGTTTCATCGCTGCCGGCCTACAACTGATGGGCACCAACGGCGTCGCCGCGACGACGCTGCGGGGGGTGGCCGCGCAGGCTGGTGTTGCAGCGCGTTACTTCTCCGAATCATTTGCGTGCATTGATGACTTGCATGTTGCGGTGTTCGACGAGATCGTCGCCGAAATCGAGGCTCGCGGCATGGCGGCCATCGCGGTAGCACCGGATAAGCCCAAAGCGCAGGCGCGCGCCGCCCTAGGTGCGGTGACCGATCTGCTACTGGATGACCGCAGGAAAGGGCAGATCGTCCTTATCGAATCGGGCACGTCGCCGGTCCTGGGCCCACGTCGGCTGGCCGAGGGCCACCGTTTGGCCACCGTAGTCGGGGCAACGGCCAGCAACGCTGCCAGAGCGGAGCTTGTGGACCTGCAACTCACCGCACAGTTCGCACTAAACGGTGTCGCCGGTGCCCTCACTTGTGTGTTTACTGGCGAGATCGAAGTTGACCGCGAGGATCTAGTGGAGCGGCTCACCGATCTCTTGTTTACAACGATCAACGGCGCTCGGTCGCCGCACAAACCGGTCTCGGTGCGTCAATAAATCTCGGGCTCACCGAGCCAAAGGCACCGGGTTGTACACAGAACCGCGCGCTATGAGTGCGAGCGGCCAAGACACCGGCAACCCACTCAACCGGCTGGACCGTTGGACGTCTCCAAACTGCGTAGGCAGCGGCGGGCGTGTCATCGGGCAAATGGGGATGTGGCGTATGCAAACGCTTTGGCATGAAAGATGTTTGCGCCCTGGCCGCCGTCGGTGTCGTCGGAGACGATGTACAGGTCATTGGTGCCGGGACGAATACCCAGGCTGGTGGATTGCAGATTGTGGCCCTGTTCCCGGTCCGGCAGCAGGACCTGACCGATAGGTATGCCGTTGCTGTTGAACACCAGGACGCGTCCCTGTCCATACAGAGCGACGTAGACGTTCCCGTCGGCGTCGACCCGCATCGAGTCCGGTGCGGGGCCCTGGAACTGGTAGGCGATGGCCGTTCCGATCGGGGCGACAGTGGTGGCATTGGTGAGCTGGACCTGATGGAGAAGGTTTCGCGCGAACTCCGTTGCCCACAAACGCTTTCCGTCCGGGCTGAGCGCCATCCCGTTGGCCTGAGCAAGGTTTGGCAGAATCGCGGTGATGGTCGCGAAATCGGGTGAGACGTAGTACACGCCGCCGGCTGGATTCGTGGAGGAACCACGGAAATCGGAAAAGTAGAAGCCGCCGTCAGCGCCGAAGACCAGGTCGTTGGGCAGGTATCCGGCATCGGTCGCGATGACCGAGCGTAAACCTGACCCGTCTGTGTTCACCGCCATGATGGCCCCGTCCCGGTAGCCATCGCCCAGTGCCGCCATGAACAGTCGTCCGTCCGGGGCGAACGCCAGACCGCCAGGAGCGAGTCGTTCCAGGGTGACTACGGTGGACAGTTCCCGCTCAGGTGTGAGCCGTAGGACGCGCCGGGCCGATACGTCGCAGAAGTACAGGTTCCCGACAGCGTCGAAAGCTACGCCTTCCAAGGTCCGTCGGGTCTCCGAGACTTGAAACCACGGCATTGCCGACACGGTTTGCAGATCCCGCTCGGCCGGCGGTATCGGCACCGGACCGCGGTTGTGCTCGTCGTAGGACAGCTGCGTGGCCGGTCCGGACGGGGTCGACTCGCCGGAACACCCGGTAAGAACGAGCACGGCCGACAACGCCGCGGCCAGCGCTGCCGTCGACATGCTCTTTGCCATTTCCGGTACTTCTCTCTAGTGGTTGCCAGATGTGCGCGCCGCGCACTCGATCGGTCACGCGGCGGTGTAGCCACCATCGACCGGCAGCGCCACACCGGTGACATAACTCGCACCATCGCTGCACAACCACAACACCGCGGCAGCGATCTCCTCGCCGGTGCCGTAGCGCTTCATCGGGGTGACAGCGAGCGTTTCGTCGGGAACGAGTTGGCCTTCGGCGGTCATCCTCTCGACCATCGGAGTTGCGATGGTGCCGGGGCACACGGCGTTGACACGTACGCCGCGCGCGGCGTACTCCAAGGCCACACTTTTGGTCAGGCCCAGCACACCGTGCTTTGCCGAGTGGTACGCCGCCCGACCCGCCCCACCGACCAGGCCACCCAGTGAAGAACAGTTCACGATCGCGCCTGAGCCCTGCTCGCGCATCTGCTGCAATTCATGCTTCATCGACGCCCAGACCCCGCGCAGATTGATCGCGGTGACCCGGTCGAATGCCTCGGCTGGTTCGTCGGCGGCGTCGGCCTGCGGGACCATGATGCCGGCGTTGTTGAAGGCCATGTCCAGGCGACCGAACGCAGCCACCGTAGCGGTTACGGCGGCGGCGACCTGCTGCTCGTCGGTGACATCACAAGTCACCGCGATCGCCCGGTAGCCCTGGTCGGTGAGCTGGGCGGTAACCGCTTCGACTTGCTCGGTGTTGATGTCGGCGAGGGCCACTGCAGCGCCGGAGGCGGCGAAGGCGCGTGCGGTCGCCAACCCCATTCCGGAACTGGCGCCCGTAACAAGCGCGACCTGACCGGTGAAATCGTAGGTGATCATGCTGTGCTGTTCTCCCGTCTGTGTGTTTTAGGTTCGATGCATTCTGGTCAGCGGCTCGCGACCGTGATGGTGACCTGCTGACCGTCGAGGCGCATCACGGCGTCGAGGTCGTCGGTGGTGCCGATCCGGACGAGCTGTTCGGAGAAGCCGAGTGAGCCGGTGTTGTAGAAGAAGCCGAGATTGCTCCAGGGGATGTAGGAGAACAGGTCTCCGACTTTGGGTGTCATGCCCGTGTTGCCGGTGGTGTCGAATCCGCGCGGGGGGTAGGCGATCTTCTCCATCCTGTTGAAGTCTTCAAAGGTCAGCGTTATGGGCAGCATCGCCAGGAAGTCCCGGGTGGTGGGCGTGTCCTCGTTGATCGTCACCTCCACAACTGTCGATCCCGTGGTGAAATGCACGGCCGTTCCGGTCACTTCGTCCTCCTGACTCTCGTCCCGAGTAGTGGTCTGCCCGCGCACGGTTGCCGAGATCGGCGATGTCTCAGCAGCGATGCCGGCCGTGGCGCCTCCGGAATCGTGAGTGCACCCAGACATGGTGAGTGCCAGGACCAGCGCCGTCACGGTCAGCTGGCAGCGGTGCGTAGTCATGCCCATACGGGATCGCCGCTCACCAGGCGTAGGACTGTGGTGCGATTCCGGGGCCGGGCCATACACGGTCCAACTCGGCGAGTGTGGTCTCGTCGAGTTGGACGGTGAGGGCGTCGACGGCGGCGTCGAGCTGCGCCACGGTGCGCGACCCGGCGATCACCGACGCCACGGCCGGCTGGTGCAGCAGCCAGGCCTGCGCGACCTCGGCGGGCGTGCGCCCGCGGGTGGCGCAGAGCTGCTCGTAGGCGTCGAGCTGTGGTGCCAATGCGTCATACGTCGCGGACAGTGCGGCGCGCCGGACCGTCTGCTCGCCCTTGGGTTTGCCCGCCAGGACACCGCTGGCCAGGGGGCTCCACGGAATCAGGCCGATGTCGAAATGCTGTAGGGCCGGGATGAGTTCCTGTTCGATGGCCCGGTTGGTCAGGTTGTACAGACTTTGTTCAGATACCAGGCCGAGGAAGTTGCGGTGCTGAGCGGTCAGCTGCGCGGTGGCGATGTCCCAGCCGGCGAAGTTGCTGGAACCGATGTAGGTGATCTTGCCCTCAACCACGAGCTGTTGCATCGCCTGCCAGATTTCCTCGAAGGGTGTGGCGCGGTCGACATGGTGCATCTGGTAGAGGTCGATGTGGTCGGTCTGCAGCCGGCGCAGGCTCGCCTCGCAGGCCCGCTTGAGGTGATAAGCCGACAGTCGCCGATCGTTCGGGCCGAGCCCCATCGGCTGGTAGGCCTTGGTGGCGAGCACGATGTCGTCGCGCTTGCCCGACCTCTGCAACCAACGGCCGATGATCTCCTCGGACGTTCCGAAACCCTTCTCCATGTCCGGGCGCTGCGGGCCCCCGTACACATCGGCAGAGTCAAAGAAGTTCACGCCCAGTTCGACGGCCCGGTCCATGATCTGGAAGGCTTCGGGCTCACCGGTGGCATCACCGAAGTTCATGGTGCCCAAACCGATACGGCTCACCAAGACGCCAGACCGACCCAGATGTGCGTATTCCATTTGTCATGCTCCTTCGTGTCGTGAGGACATTTCGGGTGGATGTCAGGTCAGGTGCTGCCGGTAGAACGCGGTCAGCCGATCGAACGGAATCAGGTCGACGCGGTCGTACAGGTCCACATGTCCGGCACCGGGAACCAGGACGAGTTCTTTGGGTTCGGCGGCCCGACGGTAGGCGTCCTGGCTGAACTCCAATGAATGTGCCTGATCGCCGGCGACGAACATCATCGGCCGCGGCGAAATGGTCTCGATCTCTTCGAACGGGAAGTAGTTCAGGAACCGCACGTTGCTGGTGAATGTCGGGTGTGTAGTGGTGTTCGATTGGTGGCCGCGGGCGGTGCGGTAGAAGTCGAAGAATTCTCGGTCCACCGCGCTGGACTGAGGGGTGAGCTGTTCGGGGGTACCGCTGGTGAATTCGGTTCGACCGCCGGCGAACTCGATGTCGCGCTGCTCAGCGGCCTTGGCCAGTACCGCGCGGCGTCGGTCCATGGTGACCGCGCCACGGAGACCGAACCGGTTGGCTGCGCCCATGTCGTACATGCTGACGGTGGCCACGGCCTTGATCCGGGGATCGATCTTGGCGGCGCTGATCACGTAGCTGCCGCTGCCACAGATACCGAGTGCACCGATCCGCTCGCGATCCACGTAATCCAGGGAGCGTAGGTAATCGACTCCGGCGCTGAAGGTTTCGGCGTAGCTGTCGGGGGCGACCAGGTTGCGTGGCTCTCCGTCGCTGTCGCCCCAGTACGGCTGGTCGACAGCCAGTGTGACGAAACCCTGCTCGGCGATCTTTTGGGCGTACAGGTTGGCCGACTGTTCCTTGACCGCTCCCATCGGGTGGCTCACCACCAGGGCCGGACTCTGGCCGGCGCGACTCATGCCCTTGGGTGCGAACAGGTTTGCCGACAGTCGCTGACCAAACTGATTACGGAAAGTGACGGGTTCGGCGGTGAGATCATCGCTGATGAAGAAGTTGTCGGCGCCGCGGGACGTGTCGCCCGGCGGAAGACCGGAGTCGGGTCGCGGGAGCTTGGCCCGGCCGTCGGACGGCGCCGCTACAGTGCCGCCGCCACCAGACGAGCACGCAGCTGCCCCGAGCAGGCCGGCCGTGGCCGCACCCAGTCCGGCGAGCCGGATCACGCCGCGCCTACTCAGGCGCGGGTCGGGAGTCTGGGTCATGTCGGGTTCCTTCGTTTGTCACAGGGTGAGAAGTACTTTGGTGGCGCGACGCTCGTCCATCGCCCGGTAGCCCGCTGCGGCGTCGTCCAACGGCAAGGTGAGGTCGAAGACGACGCCCGGGTTGATCTGGTCGGTCATGATCAGGTCGGGCAGGAACCGACGCACGGGCGCGGGACCACCGAGGAGACTGACAGTGGCGAAGAACAGATCGAGCCCATCGAGCTCGACACCGTGGGACACTCCCACGTAGCCGACGTGCCCGCCGGGACGGGTGGCGCCGATGGCCTGCAGCATCGATTCCTGGGTGCCGACCGCTTCGATCGTCGAGTGAGCACCGTATCCGCCCGTGAGTTCCTTGATCCGCGTGATCCCGTCCTCACCACGGTCTTCGACAATGTCGGTGGCGCCGAACGAACGAGCGAGGACCTGCCGGTCCGCGTGCCGAGACATCGCAATGATCCGCTCTGCACCAAGGTGTTTCGCCGCGAGGATGCCGAGCAACCCGACCGCGCCGTCCCCGACCACGGCCACCGTCTTACCGGGCCCGGCCTCGGCTGCGACAGCGGCGAACCACCCGGTACCGAGCACATCGGAGGCAGCCAGCAGGCTGCGCGTCTGAGCCTCGGTCGGTTCGCCGGGCACCTTGACCAGGGTGCCATCGGCCAACGGGATGCGCGCGTACTGCGCCTGGGTGCCGATCGCACCCATCATGACCTGGTGAACACAACGGGACTGATATCCGGCCAGACAGATTTCGCACGTGTTGTCCGATGCGACGAACGAGCCGACGACGTAGTCACCGACCTGGATGTCGCGCACCGCATCACCAACCTGCTCGACGACGCCGACGTACTCGTGTCCCATCGGGGCGTGGTCAACGGACTCGATCCCGCGGTACGGCCACAAATCGGATCCGCAGATGCAGGTGGCGGTGACCCGGATGACGGCGTCGGTGGATTGTTCGATGACCGGGTGCGGGCGATCCTCGACCCGGACGTCGCCCGGACCGTACATGATGACTCCACGCATGAGGTTTCCTCTCAATGTTGTTCAGACTGTGCGATATTCGCCGGAGCGAGCACCCTGAGTGCCAGTGCGGATGCGATGGCGAGGACAGTCACGATCGCGGCCATCGGCACCGCGGTCTCGGTGCCGCCCAGACCTGCCAACGGCGCGATGACACCCGCCATGCACCACTGCAGGAAACCCAGCAGCGCCGAGCCGGTGCCCGGGTGCTCGGGCACGGCGCCGGAGGCCAGCGCGCCGGCGTTGGGGCCGACCAGCCCCTGGGCGGTCATCAGGACGAAAAAGCCACCCAGCGCCATCGGCAGCGGCATGTCGAACCAGATCGCACCCACCAGCAGCAGCACGCCGGCTGCCACGCTCGCGGCTAGACCTACGCGGACCACTTTGCGGGTGGATACCCGGTTGGCCAGCCGCGCCGCGGCCAACGTAGCGACGGTCAGACCGACCGCGTTGAATGCGAAGTCGATGGAATAGACCATCGGCGACAGTCCGTTCATCGACTGCAGCACGAACGCCGAGGTGGCCACGTAGGCGAAGATCATGCCCATCGAGGAGCCGAACACCAGTAGATAGCCGACAAAAGATCGGTGGCGCAGCACCGTTTGCGTCGTACCGACGATGTGGCTGAGCCCGCCGCCGTGCCGCTGCTCGGCGGGAAGCGTCTCCGGTACACCAACCAGGACCGCAACCAGCATCAACGCGGCCAGCACGGCCACCACCCAGAACGACACCCGCCAGTGCGAGAACTGCAGGATCACCCCGCCAAGCAGCGGCCCCACGATCGGGGCGATCCCGGAGACACCGGCCACCAGGTTCATCGCCCGCACCAGCCGCGCCCCACGGGTGAGGTCCACGACGATCGAGCGGGCGATCACCATCGCCCATCCCCCGCTGAATCCCTGCACCAACCGCGCCAACATCATCACCGCGATGCTCGGGCTGAACGCGCACACCGCCGAGGCCACGGTCAGCACCGCCAGCGACACCAGCAATGGCATCCGCCGACCGATCCGGTCCGACACCGGCCCACCGACCAGCTGCCCCAGCGCCATACCGACGAAGAACGTCGTCAACGTCAACTGCACCTGCGTGGCCGAGGCGACCAGATCCCGGCCAACCAGCGGGAAGGCAGGTACGTACATGTCCGTGGCCAGCGGCGCGATCGCGGTGATCAGCACGATCGTGCCGAGCACACCCGCACTCAGCCCCATTTGCGCGCGACGCGCGGCCTGCTCAGTGGTCAGGGTCATCAGATCCTCTCGATGCCGGATTCAACATCCATGCAACCGCCCCGCAAACGCCTGAGGAAGGCACTGGCGAGAGGTGTACTGCCAGGGCACCCCTGATCGCACGCTGCAGCGGTACCGTCGAATCGGTGAACAACAAGGCTGAGGTGCGTGAGTTCCTGACCTCCCGCCGAGCGAAACTTTCGCCCGCCGACGTCGGCTTGCCCGACGTCGGGCAACGTCGCGTCCCCGGCCTACGCCGCGGCGAGGTTGCCGCCCTCGCCGGAGTCAGCATCGAGTACTACTCCAAGCTGGAGCGCGGCAGCATTGCCGGCGCATCAGCCTCGGTGCTGGAGGCGATCGCGCAAGCGCTGCGGCTCGACGACACCGAACGCGCCCACCTGTTCGACCTCGCCCGCGCCGCCGACGGCATCCCGATATCCGGCCGACCGCGCCGCCGCAGCAGCAAGACCGGTGCGAGCCGACCCAGCTTGCACTGGGCACTGGAAGCCATCACCAACGGCGTCGCGTTCGTCCGGAATCAGCAGCAAGATCTGGTGACCACCAACGCCCTCGGGCGGATGTTCTACTCCCCACTCATCGGCGACGGCGGCCGCACGCCGAACCTGGCGCGGTTCCAGTTCCTCGACCCCGCCTCGCGCGACTTCTACCCCGATTGGGATCTGTTCGCCCACATGTGCGTATCGATCATGCGCGCCGAAGCCGGACGGGACCCACACCATCGGGGCCTCCAGGACCTCGTCGGTGAACTCTCGACGCAGAGCGAGACCTTCCGCCGCCTCTGGGGCACCCACGACGTGCGCACCCACGGCGCCGGAACCAAGCGGTTCCATCACCCCGACGTCGGTGAATTGACCCTTGCCTACGAAGAACTCGCCATCACCGCCGAGCCCGGCATGGCCCTGATCGTCTACACCGCAGAGCCCGGATCGCCCTCCGCGGAGAAACTGCAACTCCTCGCCTCACTGGCCGCCACGCGCACTGAGACAGCACGTTCACCCTCGGCACTTTCCGCTGTGCAGGCGAACGAATCCTCATCAGCTGAGCCACCGTCTCGACAGTGATTGCTGTGCACTCCAGACAGGAGTATTTTTTCCTCCAAGGTTGAGCCCACAGCCCCGCCACAGGGTGCTGGCCAGTCGGCTCCCTGCCACAACCCAGCAGTACGAATGTCGTCTGAAGGGGTCGACATGTCTGTCCTGATCGCCACAGCGCACACATCGACCGGCGCATCGATTCACGGAGTTGGCAGTGCACGGCGCCATGGTTCCCGCGCCCATTTCACGACCCACCGAGGCCGTACAGGCCACCTGATCAGGGTTGTCGGTGAGATCGACGCCGCCAACGCCGACCATCTCATCGACCAGGTCCGCCACAGCGCGTGGTGCGAATGGCTCGTCCTGGACCTGGCCGCGGTCGAATTCATGGGCACAGCCGGCTGTGCGGCTCTGCACACCATAGGCGCCTACTGCCTCGATCGCGATGTGCGGTGGACACTGGTGGCCAGCCCGTCGGTGTCGCGACTGCTAACCATCTGCGGCCAAGGCAACGAGATTCCGGTCAGCGAATCGCTCACCGCGGCGTTGGCATCGGTGCACACACCTACAACATCTGTGACACACAGACTCAAGCCGGCCGGCGCCCATGGTGAGTGATCAGCCCACCGCAACAATCCAATTCGAACCAGCAGAGGAAACACACGTGGTCAAACGCCTAGTTGGTCCCATCAGTGCCGTCGCGGTCGCAGGGTTAGGAGTATTACTCGGCAATTCCGCGCCACCCGCCTCGGCGCAGCCATGTCCCGACGTGGAAGTGGTGTTCGCCCGCGGCACCGGTGAACCTCCCGGCATCGGCCCGACCGGACAGGCGTTTGCCGATTCCCTGCGACAACGGCTAGGAGACAAGTCTTTCAGCGTCTATCCGGTCAACTATCCGGCCACCGACCAGTGGAGCACCGGCGTGGACGGTATCCGTGACGCCGGCGCACACGTGACCAAAACTGCCGCCGACTGTCCCGACACCAAAATGGTGCTCGGCGGATACTCCCAAGGAGCAGCGGTCATGGGGTTCGTCACCTCGGCCGCCGTCCCGGACGGCGTGGATCCCGCCACGGTGCCCAAACCGTTACAGCCAGAGGTCGCCGAGAAGGTCGCCGCGGTTGTGCTGTACGGGACGCCGAACATCCGGGCAATGAACTTTCTCGGCGAACCGCCCATAGTCATCGGACAGCAATATCAGGGCAAGACACTGAAGGTCTGCGCCCCAGAGGACGCTGTCTGCTCAGACGGAATGAACTTCGCGGTGCACACCTCCGCCGGCTACGACGGCCTGATCAACCAAGGTGTCGATTTCGCCGCCGACCACCTCGGCCTCCAACCTGCGTCCAGCACCGTCCCACCCAACCAATGGGACCATCCACCGGCGAACCCCTGACGAAAGCACGGCACGGGAGAGCGAGAGCTGTTGACTGCCACCGTGGAGACGCCGCACTCATTCGATGGGAGAACGCGATGCCAGCACGCGGCTCATTCCTTTCTCGACTCTTCGTCGGGTGCGGGCTGCGTGCTGTGCAAGCCTGCTGATCCGACCAAGGTCAGGTCGCCTGGTTGCCGGGCCGGGCGGGTACGTACGTTCTGCGGCCACCAGAACCAGCGGCCTAACAGCGCGGCGATAGCGGGCGTCATGAACGATCGCACCACCAGGGTGTCGAACAGCAATCCGAGTCCAATGGTGGTGCCGACCTGACCCAGTACGCGTAGGTCGCTGATGGCGAACGTCATCATGGTGAAGGCGAAGACCAGACCGGCTGAGGTCACCACACTTCCAGTGCCGGCCATCGACCTGATGATGCCTGTCTTTAGTCCTGCGTGCCGTTCTTCCTTGAATCGGGCGACCAGAAGCAAGTTGTAGTCCGACCCGACTGCGAGCAGGATGATCACGGACATGCCCAGGATCATCCAGTGCAGTTCGAGTCCGATGATGTGTTGCCAGAGCAGGACTGACAATCCGAACGACGCGGCCAGCGACAGCACTACCGTGCCGACGATCACTAATGCGGCGATGACTGCCCTGGTGATGACGAGCATGATGGCGAAGATCAAGCAGAGTGCGGATACGGCAGCGATCATCAGGTCGTAGTTGGAGCCCTCCCGCATATCCTTGTAGGTCGCGGCCGTGCCCCCCAGGTAGATCTTCGAGGTTTCCATCGGGGTCCCCTTGATGGCTTCAAAGGCAGCGTTCTTGATTTGATCGATGTGGGAGATGCCCTCTTCTGACGCCGGGTCGCCCTGATGGGAGATGATGAAACGCACGGCCTTACCGTCAGGCGACACGAACTGTTTGAGGCCCCGTTTGAAGTCCGCATTGTCAAAGACCTCGGGCGGTAGGTAGAACGAGTCGTCGTTGTTGGAATCGTCGAACGCCTTGCCCATCGCATTCGAGTTCTGTTGTTGCTCGGCTTGCTGATCCTGCTGGCCCTTCTGCGTGGCGTAGTTGGCCAGGATCTGGTCGCGGTTGGCCTCCTGAGTTGCGATTTGGGGCGGGAGCAGAGCATTGAGTTTCGGTTGGAGGGTATCGAGCTTGTCCAAACTGCCTGTGATGCTTCCGAATTGGTCAACGAGCGAGTCAATGCCGTCGAGGGCGTCGAACACCGACCGTATTGCGGCGCATGCGGGGATGTCGAAGCAATGCGGTTCCCAGTAGAAGTAATTGCGCAGCGGCCGGAAGAAGTCGTCGAAGTTGGCGATCTTGTCGCGCAGATCCATGACGACCGGAATGAGATCGTGGAAGGCTTGGGTCTGCTCGTGTTGGGCGGCCGCGCTCTCCTTCTGCAGTGCCACCTGTTGCCGCAGGATGTCGATCGTGTTGGAGATGTCTTTGGCCTGCACCAGGAGGTCAGCCGTGCGATCTTCTGAATAGGACCGGTTCAGCTGTTGGGTCACCCCTTGCATACCGATCTGGTATGGGATCGAGGTGTGGTCGATCGGCGTACCCAGTGGCCGGGTGATGGCCTGGACTCGAGCGATACCCGGGAGATGAAAGATGGACTTGGCGATGCGTTCGATGATGAGCATGTCTGCCGGGTTGCGGAGATCGTGGTCGGCCTGGACCATCAGCAACTCCGGGTTCAGGCGAGCTTGAGGGAAGTGTCGCTCCGCCGCGGCGTAGCCCTGGTTTGCTTCGATACCGGCTGGTAGATAGTCCCGGTCGTTGTAGCTGGTCGTGTAGGACGGTAGGGCCAGGAGTCCGATGAGGGCGACAGCAATGGTCGCCACCAGAATCGGTCCAGGCCAGCGCACGACGGCGGTACCCACTCGACGCCACCATCGTGTTCTCGCGGTGCGTTTGGGCTCCAGCAGTCCGAATCGGCTGGCCACGGTCATCAGGGCCGGTGCCATGGTGAGCGCTGCCAGGGTGACGGTGAGCATGCCGATTGCTAAGGGCACCCCCAGGGTCTGGAAGTACGGCAATCGGGTGAAACTAAGACAGAAGGTTGCGCCGGCGATCGTCAGACCCGAGCCCAGGATCACGTGTGCGGTGCCCCGATACATGGTGTAGAAAGCGGTTTCGCGGTCTTCGCCGACTTGACGCGCCTCGTGGTAGCGGCCGACAAGGAAAATCGCGTAGTCGGTGCCCGCCGCGATCGCCAGCATGGTGAGCAAATTGACTGCGAACGTCGAGAGCCCGATTATCTCGTAGTAGCCGAGGAACGCAACCACGCCGCGGGCCGCAAGTAGTTCGAGCATGACCGTGAGCAGTACCAGGACAAGCGTGACGACCGAGCGGTAGACGAGGAGCAACATGAGCACGATCACGCCCATGGTCAGTGCGGTGACTAGCTTCAGGCTCTTGTCTCCGGCGTGCTGCTGGTCGGACGCCAGCGGCCCCGACCCGGTGACGTAGACCTTCAAGCCCGCCGGCGGCGGATCAGCGGCTACCACGTCTTTTACCGCCTGAGCGGATTCGTTGGCCAACGCCTCGCCCTGGTTGCCAGCCAGATATAGCTGGACGTACGTCGCCTTGTTGTCGGCGCTCTGCGCGCCCGCGGCGGTGAGAGGATCGCCCCAGAAGTCCTGAACATGCTGGATGTGCTTGGTGTCAGCCCTGAGCTTGGTGATCAGTCCGTCGTAGTAACGATGGGCCTCGTCTCCGAGTGGCTTCTCGCTCTCCAGGACGATCATCGCCGAACTGTTGGAGTCGAATTCCTCAAAGACCTCACCGACCAGCTTCGTCGCCTGCAGCGACGGTGCATCATCGGGCGTCAGGGACACCGAGTGCTCCTGACCGACCGTTTCTAGTTGGGGCACAACGACGTTCAGGATGGCTGTCAGCGCCACCCAACCCAGAAGAACTGGCACACAGAACAGGCGAATGAACCGAGGGATCGCCGGATGCTTGCCGGCGTGGTCGCTGCTCATGCGGACTTCACCAGGCAGAAGGTTTGAGCCTTCACACCGTCTGAGGTCTTCTCAGCCTTGACCTCGTCGTTTACCACGATGCGGCAACCAATGCTGTTGCCATCGCCCTGGGCCACGATGGTGGCACTGGCCGATGGTGCGGTTGTAGTGAGCGTAATCGACCAAGGCAGGGGGGCATCCCGCACAATCTGCGGTTCCGCATCGAGGTCGAGGTAATTGATGGTGGCCACAGCACCGTCCATTCCGAAAACTTCGTACTTCACGACCTTGGGGTCGAACGGCTCGGCGTCTTCAGCCAAGCCAGCCCCCGGCCGGGTGATCTCGTTGTTCGAGCCGAAAAACCCGTGCATGCGATACACCACCAATCCTCCGATGGCGAACACCACCACGATGAGCAGCGGAATCCATATCCGCTTCACCGCTCCGACCATTGATGGACCTTCCGTTCGCCTGACCACACCCGCATGAGCGTCATCGTGCTGATCTCCTCGTTGTCCACGCCGGCGTCGGTGTGCGCGTCTTCGGGCCATCGCCAGCTGAGGTTGCACTGATTGATGATCATGCACTATCTGCAAGCTATGCAGCAACGGCAGCGTGCTAAATCGTTGGAAGTGATGGAAATGCGCAAATCGCGTCGCTCAACACGACGGATCGAGGCCCGCCATACCTATTGACTGGATAGAGGCGGACACATCAGAGCCGACTACCTTTGCGCCGCAGACGAATCCACCATTTACCCGGAGCCGCGCGCCCAGCGGGAGCGCCTAAGCCCGCGGCTCATGAGCACCCGAGCAATCACGACTGCGGTCAATGAGCAACTGAAGCATCTCAACCTGTGTGTGTCGCCGCGAGCTCTCTGACAGAGGGCGCGATCAGCTTCTTCTTCGGCGTGACCGCTTATCCATGCGGCACACACTGCGCCAGCAATGTTTGCAGAATGTGCAAGTATGGTGGGGTGGTAGAGATGGTAGAGAAAGTGGATCTGCGGCTGCGTCGCCGCCGACAGACCACCGCGGAGGTCCGTGAGACTGCCGTGCGGTTGATGAGTGAACGCGGCTTCGACAAGGTGACGATTGAAGAGATCTGCTCTGAGGTCGGGATTTCACAGCGCACGTTCTTCAACTACTTCCCGAACAAAGAATCGTCGATCGCGTATAACCCGTTCGATGACCTGCCGACCCAAATGATTGACGATTTCACCTCCGCCCAACCCGCGCCGGCGGCGACCGTGCTCACCGAGTTGATCGCCTTGCTGAGCCACGAACTCGCGTCGGCTCCCGGCCGTGCACAGGCTGCGGCCATGCTGAATATCGCTGCTACCACGCCGGCAGTACGCGCTGCGCTGCTCGCCGAGATGGAGAGCTTCGAGTCACGGCTGGCGCAGCTCGTCGCGCAGCGCATGGGTGTACCACCCGGCGACAACAAGACAGCGCTGATTTCCGCGCTGGCGCTGGCCACCGTGCGCTGCGGGCTCCAGCGCTGGATCAGCAGCGACGTGTCCGCGCCATCAGACACACCCGTGCCTCACGTGCAGCACACCGCCCAACTACTCCACGAGATCTTCACCGCCTAGGCCGATGCGAGCTTAATGGCCCTATCGCACAGATCAGGGTGAACACTCGCCTGTCGCGCACAAGGCACCAACGAAGGTTGACGATGGCCACTGCCCAGATCCTGGCGGACCAGGCGGTAGCACCACAGCATCGATGCGCACATTCACCATGGAGACATCCGAATCATCCGAATCTTCTGATCAACAGTTCTAGGGAGAATAGGGAGAAGTAGTAGGCGGGGTCGGCGTCGAGGATCCGCGTGAACATCGTGATCAACCCGCTCAGATTGGGCTCCACTCGCGCGGCGTGGCACGCGCTGTGTAGCTCGTCCAGATCTGTTTTGGTCCAGTCGAGTCCGGCACCCCGTTCGGATAGAAGGATGTCAAAGAACTCGCGGGTGCAGCGGCCGTTGCCTTCTCTAAAGGGGTGGGCGAAGTTGGTGTAGTCGTAGAGGTAGGCCACGGTACATGCCAGGTCGACATCCGCTACGCCGGTGAGCTGTTGAAGACGGTGAACCTCGGAGGCGACGTGTTGCATTGCCTGACCGATATTGCCTGGAGGGCAGAAGGATTCGTCGCCTTTCTCGATGCCGACGGTGCGCACGTCACCGGCCCAATCGTAGATGTCCTGAAAGAGCTGGCGGTGGATTCTCTGCAGGAACGCTAGATCGTAGGAGCGCTCGCCTGAAGGTCGGGGTCTTCGCGCAGCTCGATAACGCGGATCTCAACGAGGTCATTTTCGGAGTCGCGAAGTTCCTCAGCGGTCTGGGCGCCGACGCGATTCCTCAAGATCATGGTGCCTGACAGGAAGTACCCCTGCCAGTTCTTCGCCATGTCGCCGGTATCCCATGGGTGGGGCGTAGGGACTCGGCTACTGGATGTTGTAGCGGCGCCGGACCCGATCGGTCAGCTCAGCGGCGGTGATCGTCCCTCGGACGTACGCGTCCTGATCATCGCGGGTGGCCTCTGTACTGCGCGCGCCTTCCAGTTCGGAGCTGCGTCGGATCGCCCGGACCGCCTTGACCCGACGCTCAGACTTCCGCACTTCTCCCACCGGACACCACCTCTCGTGTCCTTCCAAGATAGTGCACACGCCGGACAGCGAGGAGGAGACTCGCCCCCACAACATGCAATCCCCACAGCAGCGCAAAAATGCACTCCAGTTAATCCCGACGCCCCGTAAGCCTGGTCCGCCACCACGGCGATGCCGCACGTGAATACCAGGTATGTGATTCGGCCGGCACTTACTCTGACCACCTGTCGGACCATGCGGGTACTATTGACGCTGGGTGAAAATTCCGTCACCCAGAGGATGCCGAGACCAGCCGGACCAGTTTCCAGCAAGCTCGCAAGGGTCCACTCAGGCTGCGGCTAGAGTTCCCGGAGCCGTCACACACGGTTCCCGAGTTTCGCTTGCGAACCGCCCCGGCAGGAGGCTGAAAACGACACACGTGTCGGGTGGGAGTCGCGACGTGGGAGTCTATGAAGCCTTCAACGCGTACCAACAGACGATCGACGCCGACCCGGCCCACGTCGCCCTCGCGCGCACACGACGGGACCTATTCATAGGCGCCCTGGAGAAGGCCGACGACGTCAAGGAGATCGTAAAGTCCGGATCCCTGGAGCGCCGCACCCAACTCGAGCCCATCCACGACGTCGACCTGATCATGGTCTTCGACGCCGCCGCCGTACCCGACTGGGGCACACCGGGGCAATCGTCAGTTGACGCGCTCAGCCGCGCCCACGACGAGATTGTGGCACGTCTTGGACTGTCGCGAGGAACCGACAGCAAGCTGGTCCGGCGCGCCGACACCCGCGATCACGCCGTGAAGTGCTTTGTCGATCCCCCTGAGAGCGAACATCCCTTCACCGTCGATGTCATGCCGGTTATCCGGCAAGCCGACAACACCTTGCTCATCCCAAGCACTCGCGCCCGGCAATGGTCGGCCGCCGACCCCGAATACCTGATCGAACAAGTCCGTCTCCATCAGCAGGACTGGTCATTCTTCCGCCCTATGGTGCGGGTCCTCAAGAATTGGCGCAAAGGCGTGACCAGCGATACCCGCATCAAGTCCCTTGTTATCGAAGTTCTTGCGTTGCAATGCCTTCCGCATGTCGGCAATCGCCCAGAAGCTCTACGGCAGTTTTTCACCGCTGCAGCGGTGCAGGTCAACCTCGGCGTCGACGATCCTGCCGGCCACTGCGGCCCGATCCAACCCGACCTCGACACCGCGGCGTTGCGCGAGGCCCTGCTCGACGCCGCCGACCTCGCCGACCAGGCCTGCGACCAGGCCGCACGCAACGACCCCGACGGCGCCCAACGCACCTGGCAAGAACTGTTCGGGCAAGACTTCCCCGCCCCACCAAAAAAGACGAGTCCCCAGTTGCCACCAGCGGTGGTTCCCCTCATCACCGACTCCCCGCAAGGCTGAGGACAGCCAGTGCCAGCCGACGCCGACGATGACCGCTATGAATGGTGGCACCACGAACCTGGCCGCTTAGAAGCAGACAGGGATCAGCTTCAGACCCACTTCCCTGACCTGACCTGGAGCACTGACGGAAACGGCCAATGGAGCGGTGAGCTCCCGATGTGGCCGTTTCATCGCGACCCGCCCGACGGTCTCGACGCGCTCCTCGGCGGCCGCGGACTACAGGCCTTGGTGCGATGCGGCCAGGCCTACCCCGCAGCGCCGCCCCGCGTCGTACCCCTCGATCCCGAACCGCAGATCATCGAGCGTACCCAGCAGCGATGGCACGTCAACGGCGATGGCACGTTGTGCCTTTTTCAAAGCGAAGCTGCCTGGAGTACCCGCGCCAGATTGGTCGACGTTCTTCTCAAAGCGGCTGGCTGGCACGTCGAATACGCCCTGATGAAAGCTGGGTTGATCGATTCCATGACCATCAACGGCATCGTCACAAACACCGAACTCGATGCCGTGATCGCCGGGGCCCTGACTCAGAGTAGGCCGTGATGGCTGAGCTCTTCGTGCTGGTTCCCACCGCGGTGCTCGACACGATCGAACAAGATGGGCTCTGGGGCGAGATGTCCGCGCAGATGTCCGAACCCGAGCAACTGGCCAGAATCGTCGCCGTCTCCTCCGGCCGGGCCGGACTCGTGCCCGTGGTAGGGCTCAATCGCTCCCACTTCATGGGCACAGCCGATGTCCGCCGGGCCGGCCGATGGTACAAAGTTGACGCTGACGCCCAGGTGGTGTGGACGCTCACGCGGGGTCGCGCTGCCGGAATCACCCTAAAAGGGTTCCGCGAGCTGCTATCCGCCGCGTTGCCGAGCCCAGGTGAACACACCTACCTCGTGCTCACCTACGCACCCGATATGCCGGCCGATTACACCGCAGCTCGGGTGCCGCGCCTGGCAGGCTGGGCGGTAAGTAACGAAGCTGTGCACCCGATTGCCGTCGACATCGATACACCGACCAGCAGCGTGCAACAACTGGCCGACCATTGGCCGATCGAGAATCTGCAGGAGCAGCGGGTGTGCATCGTGGGCGCCGGCAGTATCGGCTCGGCCACCGCACACGCATTGGCGCTGTACGGCATCGGCACACTCGATCTCGTCGATCCCGATCGACTCCTGCGCCACAACCTGGTTCGGCATACGAGTTCAGCACGCCAGGTGGGCAAGCTGAAGGTCAACGCCCTGAGGGAAGACCTCGAACGGCAACGCCCGGACACTCGGGTGAACACCTATCCGCTCGACGTGGTCGACGACGCCAACACCATCCGTGCATTGTTCGATGTCGTCGATGTCATCGTCTGCGCAACCGACGGTGTGAATTCACGGCGTGTGGCCGGACATCTGGCCCGTCGAGCAGGCAAAGACGCCATCCTTGCCTGTGTCCTCGAAAGCGGCGCCCTCGGCGAGGTCATCCGGCTACGCCCCTGGCATGACCGCGGGTGCATCACCTGCATCCGCGCGCGCCATCAGCAGACCGGCGCGTTTGACCCAGAACCGGCCATCAACCGCCCGTATGGCGAAGGAACCCATCACCGTCCGATGACCGCAGTCGGCGCCGATCTACACCTCGTTGCGGCATACGCAGCAAAGATGGCCGTGGCAACACTGCTGCAGGCAGCCGGATTCAACGATCAGCGCCTGCCTAGCGACCACTTGATCATCGCGTTGCGCCCCGCCCCCATGTGGCC
>NZ_VCMY01000024.1:0-93942 GCF_005924235.1 Mycobacterium sp. DBP42 | reverse complement strand
GCGGCTGATCCGCATCGCCGCCGAAATCTCGGCCCCCACCGCTTCAAACGGATCGGTGGTCCAGAAAATCGACTCGGCCAACTCCTGTTCGCGTAGCGTGTCCAGCGCCCCGATCGCGGCCAACCGGGCCGCGATCGCCACCGACTCGGCCCGCGCCGCAGCGCTGACCGCATCGATCAGGTCGGCAGCGGAACGTTCGAACATATGATCGAGTATGCCACCCCGGTACGACACGCATGGAGGAATCTGAGCGAGAAACCGGCCGCGGATCAGTGGCGGAACACCCGGACCCGCGTCAGACTCACGTCTCCGCTACCGGCGAACCTGCGGCACAATGAAGCCACACTGTCACCATGGGACTCTTCCGCGACGATGGCGAATCGAGCAACGACCTGCGGCGACGCGTCGAGGAACTTGAGCGACGGGTGGCGGCCCTGGAGCGGGCGGCCTCGGTCGCGGGACACCCGGTGTCGGTCTCGTCGGCGGTGCAGCCGATGCAGGGCAACAAGATCGCCGCGATCAAGCTGTTGCGCGATGAGACTGGGCTGCGGCTCAAGGAAGCCAAGGACATCGTCGACCGGCTGGCCTAACCGTCCAGTGCCGCCCGCCAGGCCGCCAGCTTGTCCTCGTAGCGCATCGTCTGTGCGGGGCTGGTCGACGGGGCCCGCACCCAGGGCACGGGAGGAGGGCCGACCAGCCGGCGATAGTTGGTTTCGGCGGCGGCGCCGTTGAAGACCAGCCGCTCCAGCGTGGGATGTCCGGTGAAGAACACCTCAAAGTCGTTGGGCACCATGCTGTCGCGCTCGACAGCCGAGTCGAGGCTGCCCACCCGTCGGCAGGACCGCAGCACGTCCCACACCGCGACGCGGTGGGTGCACAGCGCGGCCACCCGCTCCGGGTACGGCGCATCCGCTCCGAATCCGAAGAGCGAGCCGGTGATCCGCCAGAACGCGTTGCGTGGATTGCCGTAGTACTGGCCGGAATTCAGCGACATCACGCTCGGCATGTTTCCCAGGATCAGCACGCGTGGCGACGCTCCGACGATGGGGTCCAGCCCGTGCAATAGCTCGGTCATGGTGTGGCCAGTAGTTCGGACACGGTGACGAATCGGTAACCAGCCGAGCGTAATTCGCCGATGATCCGGGGCACGGCGGCACGCGAAGCGGTGCGACTGTCGTACATGGCATGCAACAGGATGATCGAGCCCGGTCGCACCTGCGCGCCTGTCTCGGCAACGATTGCGTCGGCATTCGTCTCGGTGGCGGAATCGGGTTCGACGTCCCAGGTGACCATCGTCCGGTCGTGGGTGGCCAGGTATCGCGGCAGGGTCCAGAGCTTCTTTCCGTAGGGCGGACGGAAGGTGATCGGGCCCTGGTAACCGGTGGCCCGGATCATGGCATCGGTGCGTTCGATCTCGTCGGCGACGGTGCCCGGCGACATCAGCACCATCCGCCGATGCGTGTAGCTGTGATTGCCGATCTCGTGGCCGGCGGCGGCGATCGCCGCCCCGTACTGGGGCGCGGCGCTCAATTCGGCGCCGGTGAGGTAGAAGGTTGCTTTGATTCCGGCGTCACCGAGCATCCGCAGCACCTCCGGGGTGTACCCGGTCGGGCCGTCGTCAAAGGTCAGTGCGACCACTTTGGCCGGGGTGTCGACTCGGTCGACCAGTTGTCCGGCAAGGGCGAAGCTGCGTGACTTCGACACCCAGTATCCGGCGGCGAGCACGGTCAGCAGGACGGTCAGCAGGACCGCGAGACTCCACCACCATCGACGCACCCTCGCATGTATACCGCGCACACGCGGGCGCCCCGAACGGCAGTGGGGGATTCACGTTCGGGGCGCCATGTGGTGGGTCTTCAGCTCAGGTGATGGACCTCCTGCAGTCCGTACACCGGCGTTGCCAGGCCCTCGAAGCGCGCCTTGAGCTGCAACGCCAGATACAACGAATAGTGCCGGGATTGATGCAGATTGCCGCCGTGCAGCCACAGGTTTGGTTGCTGGGTCGGCTTCCACATGTTGCGTTGCTCGCCTTCCCATGGCCCGGGATCTTTGGTGGTGCCCGAGCCCAGGCCCCACACCTTGCCGATCCGGTCGGCGACTTCCTGGCTGATCAGATCGGCCGCCCAGCCGTTCATGGACCCGAATCCGGTGGCGTACACGACTACGTCTGCGGGCAATTCGGTGCCGTCTGCCAGGACCACCGAGTCCTCGGTCAGCCGGTCCACCTCGCCGTGGGCGAGTTTGATGCTGCCGTCGGCGATCAGCTCACAGGCGCCGACGTCGATGTAGTAGCCCGAGCCGCGACGGAGGTACTTCATGAACAGGCCGGAGTCGTCGTCTCCGAAGTCCAGATCGAATCCGGCGGCTTCCAAACGCGCATAGAAGTCCTTGTCGCGCTGCCGGATTGCGTCGTAGACGGGTCGCTGGAAGTCGGCCATGATGCGGTACGGCAGGGATGCGAAGGTCAGATCGGCCTTCTCGGTGGTCATCCCCGCCGCGACGGCCCGCTCCGAGTACAGGTCCCCGAGGCCCAGCTCCATGAGCGATTCCGATCTCACGACGTGTGTCGAGGAGCGCTGCACCATGGTGACGTCGACGTAGTTCTCGTACAACGCTTTACAGATGTCGTGGGCCGAGTTGTTGGATCCGATCACCACCACACGTTTGCCTACATACTGATCGGGTCCGGGGTGGTGGCTGGAATGGTGCTGCTCGCCGCGGAAGATCTCCTGGCCCGGCAGCGTGGGGATGTTGGGCTTGCCCGACATCCCCGTCGCGAGGACCAGCTGAACTGGGCGCAGCGTCACCGGCTCGCCGTTGCGGTTCACCTGGACGGTCCATCGCTGTTCGTCTTCGTCGTAAGCCGCCGACAGGCAGGCCGTCGAACTCCAATACGGCACTTCCATGACCCGGGTGTAGAACTCCAGCCAGTCGCCGATCTTGTCTTTGGGCGCGAACACCGGCCAGTTGGCCGGGAACGGCAGATACGGCAGGTGGTCGTACCACACCGGGTCGTGCAGGCACAGCGACTTATAGCGGTTGCGCCACTGGTCGCCGGGGCGCTCGTGTTGGTCGACGACGATCGCGGGAACGCCGAGCTGGCGCAACCGGGCACCCAGTGCGATACCCCCCTGGCCACCGCCGATCACCACGATGTAGGGCTGCTCGGTGTAGCCGAGCGTGAGGTCCTCGTCGAGGCGCTTCTCGGCCCAGGACCGCCGGTCCGGATCGGAGCCGTGCACCGCGCCCAGTGGCCGGCTCGCGCCCTTGGGCTCTTCGTGGCCCTTGAGTTCCTGCAAGGTCGTCAGGAGGGTCCAGCCGAGCTCGTCGCGTAGCCGCAGGTGGCCCTTGCCTCGGCCCACCGCGGTCTCGAACTCGATGAATGCCGAGGTGACGACGTGTTCTCCGTCGAACTCCTCGGTGGGGGTCTCCGCCATGCGGAACCTGCAGGGGTCGGTGTCGTGCAACCGTGCGGTCAGCATGTCGGCGATGCCTTCGCGGCCCTCGACGGTCTTGAGGTTCCAGGTGAAGGCGACCAGGTCACGCCAGAAGCTGTCGATCGCGAACTTTCCGACGACGCGTGCGACGTCCCGGTCGGCAAGTGCGGATTCGAAATCGGCCAGCCAGGCGTCCACCCGTTCTTGTGGTGACAGTGTGGCCAGCGGTGCGGCGGTGGTCTGCGTCATGTGGCCCAGCCCACACCGTGTCAAACGCCGCAACAAGGGTTGCACGGGGTTGCAATCCACCCGACGTTTGCCTGTGCAAATTGCGGCCGCAACGTGTTGCAACCCTTACCGCGCACACCTTCGGGCGCCTAGAACATCCCTATGAAAGCTGCCGTGTACTACGGACCGAACAAGGTCGAGATCGCCGATGTCCCTGAGCCTGACCCCGCCCCGGGGACCGTCAAGATCAAGGTGGGATTCAATGGCATCTGCGGCACTGACCTGCATGAATACTATGCGGGTCCAATCTTCGTGCCGACCGGGCCGCACCCTTTGACCGGCCGGCAGCTGCCGCTGACCATGGGCCACGAATTCTCCGGAACCATCACCGAGACCGGCGCGGGCGTCACCGACTATGCCCCGGGCGACCGGGTCGCGATCGAGCCGATTTACCGGTGCGGAAAATGCGCACCCTGCCGCGCCGGCGCTTACAACATCTGTCAGCAGATCGGCTTCCACGGCCTGATGTCGGATGGAGGCATGGCCGAATACACCGTGGTGCCGGTGAATATGCTGCACCGCCTTCCAGACAACGTCTCCCTGGAGCTCGGTGCGCTGGTCGAGCCGATGTCGGTGGCCTACCACGCCGCAACGCTCGGTGAGGTAGGGCCGCTGCACACCGCCGTGATCTTCGGGGCCGGGCCGATCGGAATCGGGCTGTGGTTCGCGCTGCGAGGCAAGGGCCTCGATGACGTGTTTGTTGCCGAGCCCTCGCCCACCCGCAGGGCAGCGATCGAGTCACTTGGTGCCCGGACCCTGGATCCGACCACCATCGACGTCCCGGCCTTCATCGCAGATCACACCGCCGGACGCGGGGCCGACGCGGCGTTCGACGCCGCCGGGGTGGCCCCGGCGATCGCGGCGGCCACTGCGTGTGTCGGTGCGCGCAAACCGACGGTCAGCGTCGCGATATATGAAAAGCCGCTGGCGACACCGTTGCTCAATCTGGTGATGAACGAATCCAGGATCCAGGGTTCCCTGTGCTACACCTCGGCGGACTTCGAGGCGGTTATCGAACTCATGGCGGTGGGCAGGTACGAAACGAGGGGATGGGTCACCCCGATCGCGCTCGACGACGTGATCGAGGAGGGATTCGAGGCCCTGCACGCGGGCGAGAAGATGAAAGTGCTGGTCGACCCGAACGGGGTGCCGATTGGCGCCCAGATGTGATGTGGAGCACAATCGGCGGTGATGGCAGGTTCCTCAGTACCTGAGCCCGCGGTGTCACCTGGTGAGGACCCGCGGCAGTACGCCATGCTCTTGTCGGCGGTTTACGACGCCACGATGTCGGGTGATCGTGCGCCGGCCCGCCCCCGGGCAGTGATCGAAGATTCCTGGAACAGGCTGCGGGCCAAGGGGATTAACCCGGATCACCACATTTCGCCACAGGTCGAGACCACTGGGCTGGACTTGCTGCGGCAACAGTCCGGTCTGATCGCGGTGCTCGAGGACGTGTCGCAACTGCTGGATTCGGTGATCGAAGAGGGCGACAACATCCTGGTGGTGGCCGATGCTCGGGGCCGGGTGCTGTGGCGCTCGGGTTCGCCGCGTGTGCTCAGCCTCGCCGATCGCCTCGGGTTCGTCGAGGGCGCCACCTGGAGCGAGAACGCGGTGGGAACCAACGGGATCGGTACCGCGCTGGCGTCTCATCGTGCGGTGCAGATCTTCTCGGCCGAGCATTTCCTGCGCAGCCATCATCCGTGGACGTGTGCCGGGGCGCCGATCAAGGATCCCCGCACGGGTCAGGTCATCGGCATCGTGGATGTGTCCGGCCCGGCCTCCACTGTGCATCCGACGACGGTGGCGCTGGTGGATCTGGTGGCGCGTCTCGCCGAATCGCAACTGCGCGAGTCGCATGACAGAACTTTGAACCGGCTGCGCACGGTGGCGGCGCCCATCCTGGCCCGGGTGGGCAGCCCGGCGCTGGCTGTCGATGCCGAGGGATGGGTCGCTGCGGTGGACTCTTTACCGTTGCACAACCGGATCTTGTTGCCCGAGAACGGGTTACCCGGACGGGTTTGGATCCCTGCGTTGGGAATGTGTGATGTCGAGGCACTGCCGGGCGGGTGGCTGGTGCGGGTGGTCGATGACGCTGAGCCGACTGCGTCGCCGTCGCGGGTCATCCTCGATCTGCGTGACGGCGAGCCGTCGCTTCAGATGGCCGGCCAGTTCGGCAGCTGGCGTCGCAGCATCTCCAGCCGCCACGCCGAGATCCTGTTGGTCCTGGCCACCAACCAGCAGGGCCGGACCGCCCCGGAGCTGGCGGAGGATCTCTATGGGGATCGGTCCAGAGTGGTGACGGTGCGAGCCGAGATGTCGCGGCTGCGTAAGCAGTTCGGTGGCCTGGTGGTCGGCAAGCCGTACCGCTTCGGAGATTCGGTGATCGTGGACGTGCGTTATCCCCGGGACATGTCGGCGTTGTTGGCCGCCTCGACCGCTCCGGCCGTCCATGCGGCTCGTGGGTATACCTTGACCTGATGGTCGCGGACCCCACGCTCCTTGACGGGCTCGACGGCGAGGCCGCTGCCCAGCGTGCCGAGCTGGTCGAATGGCTTCTGTCCCGCGGCATCACGGCCGACCAGATCCGCCAGGCAGTCACCCCGATGTTGCTGGCCTCCCGCCGTGTGGCCGGGGACGACGGCACGTACGTTTCGACCCGCGACATCAGCGATGAGACCGGCCTGGACGTCGCGTTGGTGCAGAGGCTGCAACGCGCGATGGGGCTGGCGACCGTCGACGACCCCGACGCGGCGGTGCTGTTGCGGGCTGACGCGGAGGCGGTGGGCTTCGCCGAGCGGTTCCTGGAACTCGGTATCGCGCCTGACCAGATCGTGTTGATCACGCGAGTGCTCTCCGAAGGGCTGGGGCGTGCCGCGGAGGTGATGCGTTACGCGGCACTGGCGGCGGTGTTGACGCCCAGTGCCACGGAATTGGAGACCGCCCAGGCCAGTGAGGCGCTGGTGGCCGAGGCGGCGCCGCTGATCGGGCCGATGATTCGGGACATGCTGTTCGTGCAACTGCGCCACACGATGGAGACCGAGGCGGTCAACGCGTCCGAGCGGGCCGAGGGGGTTCTGCTGCCAGGTGCGCGATTGGTCACCATCGCGTTCGCCGACATTGTCGGGTTCACCCGGTTGGGCGAGGTGGTGCCGCCCGAAGACCTTGAGCGGCTGGCGAATCGGCTGGCCGACGCGGCCCGCGAGGTGGCTGTCGGCCCGGTCAGGCTGATAAAGACCATCGGCGACGCGGTGATGTTCGTCAGCGCTGATCCGGCGGCCCTGCTCGAGGCGGCCCTGCGGTTGGTTGCCGCCACCGAAACCGACGAGGACTTCCCGCGGTTGCGGGTCGGCTTGGCGACCGGGCCTGCGGTAAGCCGGGCCGGTGACTGGTTCGGAAGCTCGGTGAATCTGGCCAGCCGGGTTACCGGGGCGGCCCGGCCGGGCAGTGTGCTGGTGGCCGAGTCCACCCGGACGGCGATCGTCGAGGGGCAACGGGGCGGGGATCGCTTCGGCTGGTCGTTCGCCGGGGCCCGGCACCTCAAGGGCGTCAAGAGCGATGTGAAGCTCTTCCGCGCCCGGCCGGCATAGAGCTTTATCGAATCTTCATCGAACGACTAGGACAGCCACATCGAGTCCCGGGACGCTAGAGGCATGTCCAAACTGATGATGCTGAGTGCCGGCGCGGTCGTCGCGGCGGCCCTGGTGGCCGGCTGTAGCAGCCAATCCACCGATGCGGCGACGACGAACACCTCGACCACCTCGGCCGCAGCCAGTTCTCCGGCAGCCACCGAGGCCCACAACGATGCGGACGTGATGTTCGCCCAGCACATGATTCCGCACCACCAGCAGGCCGTGGAGATGAGTGACGTGCTGCTGCCCAAGCAGGGCATCGATGCGCGGGTGATCGATCTGGCCACCCAGATAAAGGGTGCCCAGGCCCCCGAGATCGAGCAGATGCAAGGCTGGCTGAAGCAGTGGGGCAACCCGCCGATGCCGCCGATGCCGCAGCAGGGTCACGGCGACATGGGCCACGGCATGCAGGGCATGCAAGGAATGGTGTCGGCGACCGACATGACCGCGCTGCGCAACGCCCAGGGCGCCGAGGCGGCCAAGCTGTACCTGACGCACATGATCGCTCACCATGAGGGCGCGATCACCATGGCTCAGGATGAGATCAACGACGGTCAGTATCCGGCTGCGGTCGAGATGGCCCATGCCATCGTGAAGACGCAACAGCAGGAGATCGACACCATGCGCCAGATCCTGGGTTCGCTCTAACCGGTCGGCAGGATGATCGTGAAGGTGGCGTCGGCGCCCGAGCTGCTGACGGTGATGCGGCCGCCGTGTGCCTCGACCAACGCCTTCACGATCGCCAGCCCGATGCCGGACCCGCCGTGGTCACGGTCGCGGGCCGCGTCGGCCCGGTAGAACCGTTCGAAGACGTGGGACAGATGCTCGGCAGGGATGCCTTCACCGGTATCGGTCACCGTGAGCGTGACGTTCCGGTCGGGGCCCGCGGTGGCGTCGATCGTCACTCGCCCCCCGGCCGGGGTGTGGCGCAGTGCGTTGTCGAGCAGGTTGCCCAGGATCTGAGCCAGCCGGTGCGGATCGGCCCACAGCGACGGGAGGCCCTCGTCCACTCGCCAGCTCAGTGTGACGCCCTTGTCGTCGAACCGGTCTTGAGCCGCGGCGGCTGCCGCGGCCACCACAGCTTTCGCTGCCAGCGGTGCCGGCGTGATCGTGGCCGGGCTTTCCTCGGCCTTGGCCAGGGCTGCGGCGTCCCCGGCGAACCGCACCAGCCGGTGGGTCTGTTGGCGCAGCATCGAGACGGTCTCGGGGTCAAGGGTTCTCACACCGTCCTCGATGGCTTCGAAGTAGGCCTCCAGAACCGAAACGGGAGTGCGGATCTCGTGAGCAAGGTCGCTGAACAGTCTGCGTCGGCTGGCGTCCACGTCTTCCAGACGTCCGGCCATCTGATTGAAAGAACTCGCCAGCGAGTCGAACTCGTCGCCGAGGTGGGCCGGTGGCACTCGCGAGTCGTAGTGGCCGTCGGCGATGGCCGTTGCGGCCTGCGAGACCTCGGTCAGCGATCGCTGCAGGCGTCTGCCGACATACCAGGTGACCACCAGGGCTGCCAGGATCGCGACGCACGAGGCCACCCCGATCGAGATCACCGTGGCGTAGACGTAGGCCTCCTCGGCGTGCATCTGCTCGGCCGAATCGCCGGATACCCCTGCGCGGTGCAGATGTTCACGGAACAAGGGCGGCCCCACGATGGCGGCCACGAGTCCGGTGGTGCCCGCTCCGGCGAGCAGTACCAGGGCCTGGGCGGAGAGAAGTCGGGTGCGCAGGCCGACGGTCATCGCTGGGCTTCCTGCCCGGTGCCCATCCGGTACCCGACCCCGCGCACCGTGATCACGTACAGCGGGTCGGCGGGGTCGTCGCCGAGCTTGCGGCGAAGGTGACCGATATGGACGTCGACGAGGTGTTCGTTGCCGACATAGGTGGTTTCCCAGACAGATTCGAGGATCTGTCGGCGGCTGAGCGCGACCCCGGGCCGGGCCGACAAGGCGGCGAGTACGTCGAATTCGGTGCGCGTCAGCATGATCGGCTCGTCGTGCAGGAATACCTGGCGTCCGTCGACGTCGATGCGCAGCGCGCCGAACACCCGGCCGTCGGTCGCGGTGGGGGAGGACACGCGTGGCCGGCGCAGCATGGCCCGGATCCTGGCCACCAGCTCGCGTGGGCTGAAGGGTTTGGTCATGTAGTCGTCGGCGCCCACCGACAAGCCGACGATGGTGTCCATCTCGGTGTCGCGGGCGGTCAGCATCACCACGTAGGCGTCGGAGAACGTGCGCAGCGATCGACAGACTTCCACGCCGTCGATGCCGGGAAGACCGAGGTCGAGGATCACCACGTCGGGGTCGACTTCGCGGGCCACCCGCAGGGCTTCGGGCCCGTCATGGGCCAGTGTCACCTCGAAGTGTTCGCGGGTGAGATAGCTGGCGACCACCTCGGCGAGCGGGGCTTCGTCATCGACCACCAGGGCTCGGTAGCCGCCCGGATTGTGCTCCATGAGCCCATAGTGCAGGAGTGGGCCGGGGCACATAGAGATTTAATACCCTAGGGGGGTATAGTATTGAATCGAGAACGAAGCCGATCGAGGAGGAACTTGCATGAGCACCCAGACTGTCACCGTCAGCGGCATGACCTGCGGACACTGCGCGGCGTCGGTGCGTGAAGAGGTGGGTGCCCTTCCTGGTGTGCGCACAGTCGAGGTCGATCTGGCGACCGGTCTGGTGACCATCGACAGCGACAGCCAGGTCGATGTCTCCGCCATCATTGACGCCGTCGCCGAGGCCGGCTACGCGGTCGCGAGCTGAGCGGCCTGAGTAGGAGCCGATCATGAGTGCACCGCGGAAACTCATCGGGTTCGTCTTCGGGCTCGCCTTGGTGTTCGCCGTATCCTTCGGGATCGGTGCTGCGGTCACGCCGAGCAGTGCCCCGGCCGAGGGGCACGCCTCCGGCCACGATGAGACGTACACGCTTCAACTCGACGAGACTGCGCTGCCCTCCGGCACCTCGGTGCCGCTGCGGTTCCACATCTTGGACGGCTCAGGCGCCCCGGTCGTCGACTATGTCGAGAGCCACGAAAAGCTGCTGCATCTCATCGTCGTGCGTCGCGATCTCGCCGACTATCAGCACGTGCATCCGGTGCTCGATGACTCCGGCACCTGGAGCGTGCCCCTGAACCTGGCCAAACCCGGTGAGTACCGGGTGTTCGCCGACTTTGCGCCTGCCAATGGCCACGCGGTCACCGTCGGTGCGGACCTGACGGTCGGCGGGAACTACCGGCCGCAGCCGCTGCCCGCACCGTCGGCCACAGCGATGGTCGACGGCTACACCGTCACGCTCGACGGAGTCGGGAAGGCAGGGCAACCATCCGAACTGACACTTTCGGTCAACCGGGCCGGCAAGCCCATCACGGACCTGCAGCCGTACCTGGGCGCCTATGGGCACCTGGTCGCCGTGCGCGCGTCGGATCTGGAATATCTGCACGTCCATCCGATGAGCGACGCGGCCGACCCGGACACCGCGTCGGGTCCGCAGATCGCGTTCCACACCACGCTTCCCAGTGCCGGCACCTACCGGCTGTTCCTGGATTTCAAGCACCGCGACGCGGTGCACACCGCCGAATTCACCGTTGAGGGGGCATCGTGAGTACCGCCACCGGCCACGTCGTACTCGAGATCGGTGGGATGACGTGTGCCTCGTGCGCCGGGCGCATCGAGCGCAAGCTCAACAACCTCGACGGCGTCACCGCGACGGTGAACTTCGCCACCGAGAAGGCCACCGTCGACGTCGCGGGTGAGGTGACACCCGAGGAGCTCATCGAGGCCGTCGAAACAGCCGGCTACACAGCGCAATTGCCTGCCGGCGAATCGGACGACCATCATGTCGAGGACGATCCGACCGCGGCATTGCGCACCCGGTTGCTCGTTTCGGCGGCGCTGACCGTCCCGGTGGTGGTCATGGCGATGGTCCCGGCACTGCAATTTACGTACTGGCAATGGCTCTCGCTGACCCTGGCCGCACCTGTCGTGGTGTGGGGCGCGCTTCCGTTTCACCGGGCGGCCTGGACGAATCTGCGGCATGGCGCCGCCACCATGGACACGCTCATTTCGATGGGCACCATCGCGGCGTTCGGCTGGTCGCTGTATGCACTGTTCTGGGGTACCGCCGGGACGCCGGGGATGACACACCCGTTCTCGCTGTCCATCTCGCACTCCGACGGCACCGGCAACATCTACCTGGAGGTCGCCGCGGGCGTCACCACGTTCATCCTGGCCGGCCGGTACTTCGAGGCCCGGTCCAAGCGGCGTGCCGGAGCCGCTCTGCGCGCGTTGCTCGAACTCGGCGCCAAAGACGTCGCCGTCCTGAGAAACGGTGTGGAACAACGCATTCCCATCGACTCGCTCTCGGTGGGGGATGAGTTCGTGGTCCGGCCCGGCGAGAAGATCGCCACCGACGGTGAAGTGGTCGAGGGCGCCTCAGCCGTGGACACCTCGATGCTGACCGGCGAATCGGTACCGGTCGAGATCGGCCCCGGTGATCAGGTCGTCGGCGCCACGGTCAACGTCGGCGGCCGGCTCGTGGTGCGGGCCAAGCGAATCGGTTCCGACACCCAGCTGGCCCAGATGGCCCGATTGGTCGAGGATGCCCAATCCGGCAAGGCCCAGGCGCAACGCCTGGCCGACAGGGTTTCCGCGGTTTTCGTGCCCATCGTCATCGCGCTTGCGGTCGGGACCCTCGGCTTCTGGCTGGGCACCGGGGGATCGGTGGCCGCGGCGTTCACCGCCGCAGTGGCGGTGCTGATCATCGCCTGCCCGTGTGCGCTGGGCCTGGCGACCCCGACGGCCCTGCTGGTCGGCACCGGGCGCGGGGCCCAACTCGGCATCCTGATCAAGGGGCCGGAGGTGCTGGAGTCCACCCGCCGCGTGGACACCGTGGTCCTGGACAAGACCGGGACGGTGACGACCGGTGCGATGACGCTGCTGGACGTGATCACCGCGGACGGTGAAGATGCCGCCGACGTGTTGCGATTGGCCGGCGCGGTCGAGGACGGCTCGGAGCATCCGATCGCACGGGCGATCGCCAAGGGCGCCCGTGACAAGGTCGGCAACCTGCCCGCGGTCGAGGATTTCGCCAATGTGGCCGGACTGGGGGTGCAGGGCGTCGTCGACGGCCATGCGCTGGTGGTGGGACGACGCCAGCTGCTGGCCGACTGGGGCCAGCAGTTGCCGTCCGGTCTCGATACCGCGATGCACGAGGCACAGACGCTGGGCCGCACGGCCATCGCGGTGGGGTGGGACGGACAGGCGCGCGCGGTGCTGGTCGTCGCGGACGCGGTCAAGCCGACCTCCAAGGAGGCGATCGAGCAGCTGCGCGGCCTCGGTCTGGAGCCGATCATGCTGACCGGGGACAACGAGGCGGCAGCGCATGCGATCGCCGAACAGGTTGGTGTGCAAGAGGTTTACGCCGAGGTGCTGCCGCAGGACAAGGTTGACGTGGTCAAGCGCCTACAGGACGAAGGCCGGGTGGTGGCCATGGTCGGCGACGGCGTCAACGACGCCGCTGCGCTGGCCCAGGCCGACCTGGGCCTCGCGATGGGGACCGGTACCGACGTGGCGATCGAGGCCAGTGACCTGACCTTGGTACGCGGCGATCTGCGGGCGGCCGCCGATGCCATCCGGCTGTCGCGGCGCACCCTGGCCACCATCAAGGGCAACCTGTTCTGGGCCTTCGCCTACAACGTCGCCGCGTTGCCACTGGCCGCCGCGGGGTTGCTCAACCCCATGCTGGCCGGCGCCGCCATGGCGTTTTCCTCGGTGTTCGTGGTCAGTAACAGCCTGCGCCTGAGGCGATTCCGATGAAGCGGCCGGCAGCCGTGATGGCGTTGTTCCTGTGGGCGACGGCGGTTCTCGGGCTGGTGCAGACGACGGATCGCGATCACCCGGTGCATCTGCCGCATCCGGTTGCCGCAGCGATCGGCGCTGACAGCGCTGAGCTGATGCTCGACCATCCACATGTCGGGGTTGATCCGGCAACGCATATGCCGGATGGATTCACCGCCGCCGTGTTGCCCAGGACGTCCCTGGCCCTGCCGGTTCTCTCGATGGTGGTGTTCATCGTCGGCTGCGCGGTGTTGTGCGCGTGCGCTGCGGTGCGTACACCGCGCGGTCCACCCGACCGCCGGATTCCACTCGCCGGACAGCAACTTCTGCTCCGGTTCTGTATCGCGCGCCGCTGATCTGACAGTGCCCCGACGCTGTCCAGATCAGTTGCCGTGCCCGGCGCGGCACCGAGATACAGAAACGACGATTCCATGAACCATGCACTGTCCTCCCGTTCGTTCCACGTGCTACGCCGAAACCGTGGGCCCAGCACCATGGTCGGGCACACACCCACCCTGTGGGTCACCACTCCGTTCGCCGATGCCGGCCGCGGATTCTGGGCGAAACTCGAAGGTTTCAACCCCGGCGGCATGAAGGATCGGCCTGCCATGCACATGGTGGAACAGGCCCGTGCCCGCGGTGACCTGAATCCTGGCGGGCGCATCATCGAGTCCACCAGTGGCACTTTGGGTCTGGGGCTCGCGTTCGCGGGCACGATGTACCACCACCCGGTGACCTTGGTGACCGACCCAGGCTTGGAACCCATCATCGAGCGGATGCTGACCGCTTACGGTGCCCAGGTTTCGATGGTCACCGAACCACATCCCGCCGGGGGCTGGCAGCAGGCACGGCGGGACCGCGTGTCCGAACTGCTCGCCGCTGACGAGACCGCCTGGTATCCGGACCAGTACAACAACCCCGACAATGTCGAGGCTTACCGGCCGCTGGCGCTGGAACTCAATGCTCAGATAGGCCGTGTCGATGTGCTGGTCTGCTCCGTGGGCACCGGCGGGCATTCGGCCGGAGTGGCCCGGGTACTGCGCGAGTTCAACCCGGAGATGCGGCTGATCGGGGTGGACACGATCGGCTCGACGATCTTCGGGCAACCGGCTGCGACGCGCGTCATGCGGGGTCTGGGCTCGAGCATCTATCCCCGCAACGTCGACTACGGCGCTTTCGACGAGGTGCACTGGGTTACGCCGGCCGATGCGGTGTGGGCCGCCCGGACGCTGGCGTCGACGTACTACTCGAGCGGCGGTTGGAGCGTCGGGGCGGCCGGTCTGGTCGCGGGTTGGGCGGCCCGAAACCATCCGGCCGGCACCACGATTGCCGCAGTGTTCCCCGACGGTCCGCAGCGCTATTTCGACACGGTGTACAACGACGACTATTGCCGTGAGCTCGGTCTGCTCGACCACCGACCGGCCGATGAACCGGAGACCATCGCCGATCCCGGTGACCGAGTGGTGCAATCGTGGACCCGATGTGAGACGGTCGCTGACCCGATGGGGTTGGCCGGATGATCGGGCTGATCAGACAGTTCCGCAGTTTCGACCTGCCCAGCCGGCTGTTGATGGTCAACCAGTTCGGCATCAACCTCGGCTTCTACATGCTGATGCCGTACCTGGCCGGCTATCTGGCCGGGCCGCTCGGTCTGGCGGCGTGGGCGGTGGGCCTGGTACTGGGTGTGCGCAACTTCTCTCAGCAGGGCATGTTCATCGTCGGCGGCACCCTGGCCGACCGCCTGGGTTACAAGCCGTTGATCGTCGCGGGGTGCCTGTTGCGCACTGCCGGATTCGGACTGCTCGTCGTCGCCGACTCCCTGCCTGCGATGCTGATCGCCTCGGCGGCAACCGGTTTCGCCGGAGCGCTGTTCAATCCTGCGGTGCGCGCCTATCTGGCCGCCGATGCCGGTGACCGGCGGGTCGAGGCCTTTGCCACGTTCAACGTGTTCTACCAGGCCGGCATACTGTTGGGCCCGCTGGCGGGAATGGCTTTGTTGGTCTTCGATTTCCGGGTGACCGCTGCCGCTGCGGCTGCTGTTTTCGCGGTGCTCACGGTGGCCCAGTTGCTGGCCCTCCCGCGACACCGTGCCGAGCCCGCGGCGCAGCCGAGTTCGGTGCTCGAGGACTGGCGCAGCGTCGTCGCCAACCGCGGGTTCGTGTTGTTCGCGGTGGCGATGATCGGCTCCTACGTGCTGTCGTTCCAGGTGTACCTGGCGCTACCACTTCAGGCCGCGGTGTTGCGTCCCGGGAACGAAACAGCTTTGGTAGCGGCCGTATTCGTGGTGTCCGGGCTGATCGCGGTGGGCGGTCAGCTGCGCATCACCAGGTGGTTCTCGGACCGCTGGGGGCCGCGTCGCAGTCTGGTGGTCGGCTTGCTGGTACTGGCCGCGGCCTTCGTCCCACTGGCTGTGGTTCCTGATGGGGACAGGTTCGGCACCACCGCCGCGGTGGCCGCGCTGCTCGGCTCATCGGCGCTGCTCGCTCTCGGATCGGCCGCGGTGTTCCCGTTCGAGATGGACACCGTCGTGGCGCTGTCGGGGGATCGGCTGGTCGCCACGCACTACGGCTTCTACAACACCGTCGTCGGGGTCGGGATCCTGGTGGGCAACCTGGCCACCGGCTCACTGATCGGCGCGGCGCGCGCCGCGGGCCTGCCCGAATTGGTGTGGCTGGGGCTCACGGCAATCGGGCTGGTGTCCGCGGCGGCGCTCTACCTGCTGGTGCGGGACGGTGGAAAGCTGGCGCCGAGTGCGCCGCTCACTGCATCGGAACCGTGACACCCTCCGACGGCTGCACGATCACAAAGCCGTTGCCGTGGAACGCAACCTGAAGGGCCTCTCCGGAGCCTCGCCCGATCAGCGCCCCTGCCTTGAAGCTGGTCTTCAGCTGGGTTTGCAGGTGTGCCGACCAGGCCACCACGGCGTTGGTGTCGGCGAAGGTGGGGGCCTCGGCGGCATCGAGCACCACGGGTGGGCCGTCGGTGGTCAGCGCTACCCACCCGGTGCCGCGCAGTGTGGTGTTGAACAGGCCGCCGGTGGCGATGCTGCCGCCGCGGACCCGTTCGATGTTCCAGTCCAGGCTCGATGAGAAGGCCAGCACGTTCTTGCCACTGATCGACAGACCCGAGTTGGACAGCTGGAGCAGGTGGACGTCGAAACCCTGATCTGCCAGGAACACATCGCCTGAGCCTTGGCAGCGCATCAGCGGCAGGCCTTCGCCCGTGAGGGCTTTCTTGATGAACTTCGACGCGCCGCCGCCTTCGAAGGCGAAGTCGACATTGCCCTGGTAGGCCACCATCGAGCCCTGCCGGGCCATGAACGGTTCGCCGAGGCGTACCCGCAGCATCTTCCTGTTCTGGTTGGCGATCGGGGTCGCCTCTTTCTCGCTGAACCGGCCGTCGACGAGATCTCCGCTGATGCCGTTGAAACCGTCACCGGTGGGCTGGGCCTGCGGCTGCGGCTGTTGCTGCTGCGGGGGCTGTTGCGGCTGTTGTGGCGCACCGCCGAGCGGCGCCCGGCCGGCCTGGCCCTGATGTGATACCTGATCAGTCCAGGATTGCCCGTCCCACCAGCGGTATTCGTAGCGGCCTTCGGGATCGGGCAGCCAGCCGGGTTGCCAGTTTCCGTTCACAGTCATTCCTCGGATCGTCGGGAGGGGGAAGTCGCCATCAGGCTACAAGTCGCCACTGCGCTACGAATGGGGCGAACCCCTGGCATTCTGATGCCATGGCAAAGGAAATCGACCCGCTCCGCGCCCAAGGTGCGTTGGCGGTCTTGAAGCAGCATCCCGGCATGGCGCTGTTCGCGGTGTCGCCGGCGATCATCCTGCTGGGTGCCGTGTGGTGGATCGCCGGTCCGGGGTGGGCGGGCCTGCTGCTGGTCGTGCTGGTGCTGGCCGGCGGCGCGGCGCTGCTGCTCAAGCGCAACTGACCGCGGCCGCCGAAAAGCGACGTTCGCCGGTGGTGAACGCCACCCCATCAGCGGTGTAACGGTGTAATCATGTAATCATGACTAAACATCAACACCATCGCCGGTCCGCGGACGAGGCCGCCGAATGGTTCGCGGGCAGGCTGCCCGATACGTGGTTCGCCGGCGATCCGACGGTGATCGTCGACCGCGAAGAGATCACCGTCATCGGCAGGCTGCCGGCTCTAGAAGACTCCGAGACCGCAGCCCGCGCCTCCGGTCGGGCCGCGCGATTCCGGGAGGAAACGCGTGGCGAGCGCATGCGCATCGCCGACGAGGCGCAGGGGCGATTCGATCGCAAGGTGTCCTGGGGCGTCGAGGTCAGCACGGGAGTCGACACCGACAATGACGTGGAGCGAATCCTGTTCACGCACATCGCCGTACCGGTGATGACCCGTCTCAAGCAGCCCGAGCGTCAGGTACTCGACACCTTGGTCGACGCGGGTGTGGCGCGGTCCCGCTCGGATGCGCTGGCCTGGTCGGTGCGCCTGGTGGGTCAGCACACCGACGAGTGGCTGGGCAAGCTGCGTGACGCCATGAAAGCCGTCGACGATCTGCGTGCTGAAGGGCCTGGCGTCTAGACCCGCTCGATCGCGACGTATACCGAGCCCAGCGTCGAGGTCTGTGACAGCGGATCGATGGCGGCGCGGTCAGCCAGCAGGTTGCGGTTGACCCCGTAGGACTCCGGTGTGCCACCGTGGCGCGGGTCGAACACCCGTGAGCCCCAGCCGTGGTCGAGCACCACGACCCCGCGGCGCGGTCGGTCGCTGAGGGTGGCTGTCACCTCCAACTGTCCTGTCGGGGAGAACAGTGGGACCCGGTCACCGGCCGCGATGCCCAGCGCCGCGGCGTCCTCGGGGTGCACCAGCACCTCGTTGCCCCTCCTGGCCGGGTGTAGGCCCGGCAATTCGTTGAGCCACGAATTCATCGAATGCCGACGGCGGCGGTTCCCGAGCAGGAACGGGAAACCCTCGGGCGCCGCAGGATCCGGTGCCGCGAGCAGTTCCCGGGCTCGCGTCACGAATTCGTCGGGCGCCGCACGCACCTTGTGGTCCGGCTGCGTCCAGCCAGGCATTCATGAACACCAGATTCGACGACGAGTAGCCGGCCGGATTTCCGTAGTAGGCCGCGACGGCGTCCGGTCCACCGGCGTCGATGATCCGGTTCATCCGCTCGGCGATGTCGCTGATCGCCTCGTCCCAGCTGGCCTCGACGTAGGTATCGCCGACGCGGCGCATCGGTGACAGGATCCGGCGGGGATGCTCCACCATCTGGCCGGCGGTGCGGCCCTTGGCGCAGAAATCGCCCCAGGTGTGGGGATTGAGCTTGTCGGCGGCGATCTTGCGCACCCGGTTGTCCTCGACCGTCACCTCGAGGCCACAGGAGGCCAGGCAGTACCGGCAGAAGGTGTGCACGGTCCTGGTCGTCATTACACCAACACTACAATTTGTAATGGTGTTGCGGGTACTAAACCCGGGTCATCTCCCAGTACCGGCCATGCCGCGACATGAGCTCTTCGTGCGTGCCGCGTTCGATGATCCGCCCGGCGTCCATCACCAGGATCAGGTCGGCATCGCGGATCGTCGAAAGCCGGTGCGCGATGATGAAACTCGTGCGGTCCCGACGCAACTCGGCCATCGCCTGCTGGATCAGCAGTTCGGTGCGGGTGTCCACCGCGCTGGTCGCCTCGTCGAGCACCAGCACCCGCGGCCGCGCCAGCACCGCCCGCGCGATCGTGATGAGCTGTTTCTCACCGGCACTGATGGCGCCGCCATCGTCGTCGACCCGGGTGGCATATCCGTCCGGCAGGGTGTGCACGAACCGGTCCACGTACGCCGCCCTGGCCGCCGCGAGCACCTCGTCCTCAGAGGGATCCGGGCGGCCGTAGGCGATGTTGTCGTAGATGGTGCCGCCGAACAGCCAGGTGTCCTGCAGCACCATCCCGATCGAGGACCGCAGCGATTGCCGGTTCACCGTCGAGATGTCCACGCCGTCGATCAGGATGCGCCCGGAGTCGACCTCGTAGAAGCGCATCAGCAGGTTCACACACGTGGTCTTGCCCGCACCGGTAGGGCCGACGATGGCCACGGTGCTGCCCGCCTCGGCCACCAGCGAAAGGTCTTCGATCACCGGCGTGTCCGGGAGGTAGCCGAAGTTGACCCGCTCGAACTGGACGCGGCCCGCGCCGATCGCCAGGGCGGTGTCCGGTTCAGCGGACTGCTCCTCGGCGTCGAGCAGGTCGAAAACGCGTTCGGCACTGGCGATCCCGGATTGCAGCGTGTTGTACATCCCGGCCACCTGGCCCAGCGGCTGGTTGAACTGGCGCACGTACTGGATGAACGCCTGGATGCTGCCCAGGGTGATCTGGCCGCCGGCCACCTGCAGACCGCCCACCACGGCGACGGCCACATAGCTGAGATTGCCGATGAACATCGTCGACGGGCCGACCAGGCCCGAGAAAAACTGTGCCCCGATGCTGGACTGGTAGACCTCGTCATTGAGTTCGTCGAAGCGACGCTGCGCGGCCTCGCGGTGCCCGAACGTTTTCACGATCGTGAAGCCGCTGTAGGTCTCCTCGATGTGGGCCGCCAAGCGGCCGGTGTTGCGCCATTGCGCGACGAACAACGGCTGGGAGCGACGGGTGATCCAGCGCGTCACCCACAGGGACAGTGGCACGGTGACGACCGTCAGCAGTGCCAGCAGGGGTGAGATTGTCAGCATCATCACCAGGACGGCGAATACCGTCAGCACCGAGGTCAGCAGCTGGCTGATGGTCATCGACACCGAGCCCTGGATGTTGTCGATGTCGTTGGTGACGCGGCTGAGCACCTCGCCGCGCTGACGGGAATCGAAGTAGGACAGCGGCAGCCGGTGCAGCTTGTCCTCCACCTCGGCGCGCAGCGCCACCATGGTGCGTTGCACCGTCACGTTGAGCAGCCGGGCCTGAAGCCAAACCAGCAGCGCGGCAAGCAGGTACAGTCCCAGCGCCAGGGCCAGGGTGCGGGCCACCGCCGCGAAGTCAACCCCCTGGCCGGGCACCACGTTCATCCCCGAAAGCAGGTCGGCGAACGCGTTGTCGCCGCGGGCCCGGGCTGCCTCGACGGCCTGCTCCTTGCTCAATCCCGCGGGCAGCTCCCGCCCGATCACACCGTTGAACAACAGGTCGGTCGCATGTCCGAGAATCCGCGGGCCGATTACTCCGAGCGCGATCCCGGCCACACCGAGCAGTATCACGGAGATCGCCAGGCCCCGTTGCGGTATCAGGCGTCTGAGCAGCCGCAGGGCCGAGCCACGGAAGTCCCGGGTGCGTTCGGCGGGTGCAACCGGGGTTCCACTGCGGCGCAGCGCGGGCCCGGTCATCGCGGCTCTCCGGCGGTGATGGCCTGCGAGGCGGCGAACTCGGCGTAGGTGGGACAGTCGGTGAGCAGCGACTCGTGGGTGCCGATGCCGACGATGCGGCCGTCTTCGACCACGACCACCTGATCGGCCTCGATCACCGTCGAGATCCGCTGCGACACGATCACCACGGTGGCGTCGGCCGACACTTCGCGCAGGGCGGCCCGCACCCGTGCATCGGTGTGCACGTCGAGTGCCGAGAACGCATCGTCGAACAGGTAGATGGCGGGTCTGCGGACCACGGCGCGGGCGATCGCGAGCCGTTGCCGCTGCCCGCCCGAGAAATTGATGCCGCCCTGGGCCACCGGACGGTTGAGGCCGTCGGGGTGGGCGGCCACGAAGTCGTCGGCCGCCGCGATCCGCAGCGCCTCCCACATCTGTTCGTCGGTGAGCTCCTGCCCCGGTACCGCGCCGTAGCGCAGGTTCTCGGCGATCGTCCCGGAGAACAGGTACCCGCGCTGGGGGACCAGGCCGATGGTCGCCCACAGCTGTTCGAGGTCGAGTTCGCGTACATCGATGCCGTCGACGCGCACCGCACCGGAGCTGACGTCGTAGAACCGGCAGACCATTGCGAGCAGGGTGGACTTGCCCGACCCGGTGGATCCTACGACCGCGGTGGTGGTGCCGCGCCGGGCGTGAAACGAAACCTGCTGCAGCACAGGTCGATCCGCGCCGGGGTAGCTGAACGATGCGTCTTCGAAGGTGATCTCGCCGTCCAGCGTCTGCGGTCGGACCGGATCGACCGGGGTGGTGATGCGGGGTCGAGTGGCCAGCACGCCGCTGACACGTTCGGCGCACACGGAAGCGCGCGGCAGCATGACCGCCAGAACCGCGGCCATCAGCACGGCCATCAGGATCTGCATGAAGTAGGCCAGGAACGCGATGAGAGAGCCGACCTGCATGTGGCCGGCATCGATGCGTAGCCCGCCGAACCAGATCAGCGCGACACTGGACACGTTGATCACCAGCGTGGTGGCCGGCAGCATCAGCGCCTGCCACCGCCCGGCTTCCAGTGCGGTCGCCGACAGGGCCTGGTTGGCATCGGCGAACCGGCGCCCTTCGACGGGTTCGCGGGCGAATGCCCGGATCACCCGGACGCCGGACAGCTGATCGCGCATCACGCGGTTGATCCCGTCGATCAACCGCTGCATGCGACGGTAGATCGGCATCAGGTGTCTGATGATCGCGTAGTTGGTCAGTGCCAGGACCGGCACGCTGACGACGAGCAGCCACGACAGCCCGGCATCCTGGTGCAGCGCCATCAGGATGCCGCCGACCGACATGATCGGGGCGGTGATCAGGATCGTGGCGGTCATCTGCAGCAGCTGCTGGATCTGACCGACGTCGTTGGTGGTACGGGTCAGCAGCGAGGGGGCGCCGAATCTGGCGGTCTCTTCGGCCGAGAAGGAGGTGACGTGGTGGAAGATCGCCGACCGCAGATCGCGACCGAAGCCCATGGCCGCACGTGACCCGAAGAACACCGCTCCGATGGCGCAGGCCACCTGCAGACCGGTCACGGCCAGCATCACCCCGCCGAGTTCGATGATCCGCTGGGTGTCGCCCTTGGCCACCCCGTCATCGATGATGGCCGCGTTGACCGTCGGCAAATACAGCGTGGCCAAGGTGCTGATCACCTGAAGTGTCGCGACGACCGCGAGCAGCCGCCGGTATGGCCGCGCGTACTGTCGCAGCAGCGCCCAGAGCATCTGGCTACTCTCGCACACCTGCCTGTGTGGTTCCGTGTCCCGCAGTCATCGTGTCCGTGTTGGAGAAAGGCCAGGTCAGTCAGCATGTCGGGATGGGGCGTAGGTGTTGCAGCTACAGTGCATGGCGTGACTGCCCGCACGTCCACCAAGCCACTACACCGCAATGCCAGAACCTTGGCGGTACTGGCTGCGGCGATGGTCCCGGTGTTCGCCGGGTGTTCGACCGACGAGCCCGCATCCCCCGAGGTTCCCCAGACCCAGACGCAGAGCGCAGGCGGTGCCGCCAAGCACGGCCCGCATTTTCCGCACTGCGGCGGCGTGACGGACCAGACGGTGACCGAGTTGACGCAGGTGCAGGGGCTGGTCAACACCGCGACCAATTCGTCGGGTTGCCAGTGGCTGCAAGGTGGCAGCATCTTGGGACCGCACTTCTCGTTCACCTGGTTCCGGGGCAGCCCGATCGGCCGCGAGCGCAAGACCGAGGAACTGTCGCGGACCAGCGTGGAGGACATCAACATCGAGGGCCACGGCGGTTTCATCGCGATCGGCGAGAACCCGCTCAAAGCCGGCGACGTGAATCTGTGTGAGATCGGTATCCAATTCGACGACGATTTCATCGAGTGGTCCGTGAGCTTCGACCAGAAGCCCTATCCCGATCCGTGCGAAGTCGCCAAGGAACTGACCCGCCAGTCGATTGTGAATTCCAAATGATGACGCGACGTGGGATCAGCGGACTGACGGCCGTGCTCGCCGGGCTGGCGGCTTTCGCCGGACTGACCGGTTGCACCACCACGGTCGACGGCACCGCCGCCAAGGAGGGGTCCATCAGCGGCCCCAGTAACAACAGGTCCGAGAAGACCTACCCCAACCTCCTCAAGGAGTGCGATGTCCTGACCACGGACATCCTCGCCAAGACGGTGGGTGCCGACCCGCTGGACATCCAGAGCACGTTCGTCGGCGCAGTGTGCCGCTGGCAGGCGGCCAACCCGGCCGGCCTGGTCGACATCACCCGGTTCTGGTACGAGCAGGGAAGCCTGGACAACGAACGTCAGACGGCCGAGCAGCTGCAGTACGGGATCGAGCAACGGCGGATCGCCGGTGTCGATTCGATCATCATGAGGCCCGACGGGCTCAACGGTGCGTGCGGCGTGGCCAGCGACGCGGCCGGTGTGGTGGGTTGGTGGGTCAATCCGCAGGCCCCGGGGATCGATGCCTGCCCCATGGCCATCAAGCTCATGGAACTGACGCTGGCCACCAACTCCTAACGGGGTACGTGGAAGCGCATCAGTGTCGCACCGCCGAGTGCCAGCTGGTCCCATGAGCTGTTGACGCGCACCACCGCGATCGCCGAGGTCGGGAACTTCAGCGAAATACTCTCCGCAGCAGATCGGTTCGAGCCGTCCGACAGCCCGAGAGCGACGGCGGACACGGCGGGCTCGTGCCCGATCACCAACAGCGTCGACGGATCGGTGCCGAAACGCGACGTGGCACCGTTGATCTCGTCGATGACGGTTCCCGGCCGGGCGTCGTAGATGCGCTGGGCGAACTGCACGGGCGCGTCGATGCCGGTGCGCTCCAACGTCTGCCGGGTGCGCGCTGCCGTAGAGCACAGCACCGCGTCCACGGCCGGGAGGTTGGCCCGGATCCAGTCTCCGGCCAGCGCCGCCTCCCTGATGCCGCGCGCGGCCAGGGGACGGTCGTGGTCGGCCACCCCGTCGGGATAGTCCGACTTGGCGTGGCGCATCAGCAGCAGGGTTCTGATCGGACTGTCGGGGGCGGCCATTCTCAACAGAGTAGGCAAGCCTGAGGCCATGCCGCTGCAGGTCCCGAGACTTGTCGGCCCGCGGTTTTACACTCGCCTTGCTTGGTGAGAGACACTGAAGGGACGGGGCCGATGCGTTTTCTGCACACCGCCGACTGGCAACTCGGCATGACCCGTCACTTCCTCAGCGGTGAGGCCCAGCCTCGTTACTCCGCGTCGCGCCGCGAAGCGGTGGCGGCGCTGGGCCCGGTGGCCGCGGCCTCGGGCGCGGAGTTCGTCGTGGTGTCCGGGGACGTGTTCGAGCACAACCAGTTGGCCCCGCGTGAGGTCAGCTTGTCGCTGGAGGCCATGCGCGCCATCGACGTACCGGTGTATCTGTTGCCGGGCAACCATGATCCGCTCGATGCCGCCTCGGTCTACACGAGCGCACTGTTCACCACCGAATGCCCGGACAACGTCGTGGTCCTCGACCGTGCGGGGGTGCACGAGGTGCGCCCGGGGTTGGAGATCGTGGCCGCGCCGTGGCGGTCCAAGGCGCCCACCTCGGATCTGGTCGGCGACGTGCTGGCCGGTCTGCCGGCCGACGGTGCCACCCGGGTGGTGGTCGGCCACGGTGGCGTCGACCTCCTCGATCCGGACAAGGGCAAGCCGTCGCTGATCCGGCTGGCCACTGTCGAGGATGCGTTGGCTCGCGGCGCGGTTCATTATGTGGCTTTGGGGGACAAGCACTCTCGCACCGAGGTCGGGTCGACCGGGCGGGTCTGGTACTCGGGCTCACCTGAGGTGACGAACTATGACGACATCGAATCCGACCCGGGTCACGTACTTGTGGTCGATATCGACGAGACCGATCCGCAGCGCGGCGTTCGGGTTGCGTCCGAGCGAGTGGGCCGGTGGCGGTTCATCACGCTGCGCCGTGAGGTGGACACCGATCGCGATGTGGCCGATCTGGATCTGAATCTGGATCTGTTGGAGGACAAGGAACGTACCGTCGTACGGCTGGCCTTGACTGGCTCGCTGACCGTGACGGACAAGGCCGCGCTGGACGCCTGCCTGGATCGTTATGCGCGGTTGTTCGCGGCGCTCACGCAGTGGGAGCGGCACACCGAGATCGCGGTCCTGCCTGCCGATGGCGAATTCGACGACCTGGGTATCGGTGGGTTCGCGGCGGCCGCGGTGGACGAGTTGGTGGCCACCGCTCGCACCGACGGCGCCGCGGCCGACGACGCACGCGCGGCACTGGGGCTGTTGCTGCGTCTGGTCGACCGGGGGAGTGCGGCATGAAACTGCATCGCCTGGTCCTGACCAACTACCGCGGCATCACCCACCGCGAGATCGAATTCCCGGATCACGGTGTGGTGGTCGTCAGCGGCGCCAACGAGATCGGCAAGTCCTCGATGATCGAGGCGCTGGATCTGCTGCTGGAAGCCAAGGACCGCTCGGGCAAGAAGGAAGTCAAGCAGGTCAAGCCGACCCATGCCGACGTCGGTGCCGAGGTTGCCGCCGAAATATCCACCGGCCCTTACCGTTTCATGTACCGCAAGCGTTTTCACAAGCGTGCCGAGACCCAGTTGACGGTGCTGGCGCCGGTCCGCGAGCAGCTCAGTGGCGATGAAGCGCACGAGCGGGTGCTGGCGATGCTCGCCGAGACGGTGGACACCAGCCTGTGGCAGGCCCAACGGGTGCTGCAGGCCGGCTCGACGGCTCCGGTCGACCTGTCGGGGTCGGATGCGCTGGCCCGGGCTCTGGACGTGGCCGCGGGCGAGGCGGTGGCACTCTCCGGGGACGAGCCGCTGCTGATCGAGCGGATCGATGCGGAGTACTTGCGTTACTTCACCGCCACCGGCCGGCCCACCGGCGAGTGGGCGGCAGTGACGAAGCGGCTCGCCGCCGCCGAGGAGCAGGTGGCGCAGTGTGCGGCCGCCGTGGCCGAAGTGGATGACGCGGTGCGCCGGCACGCCCAACTCAGCGTGGAGGCCGCGGATGCGGCCGCGCAACGCGAAGAGGCACGCGCAGGCCTGGCCGCCGCGCGCAAGGCCGCCGACGCGGTTGCCGCACTGGTCCAGCGGCTCAAAGAGGCCGAGGTGGTTGCCGAAGCCGCCCGGGTGGCGCAGGCCGCATCGACCGCGGCGCTCACCGAACGCCGCCGGCTGCGTGCCGAACTCGACGAGCGTGCCGCCACCATCGCCGAACTACAGTCCGCGCTTGCCGTGGCCGACAACGAAACCACCACGGCGCGTGAAGTTCACGAGGCCGCCGAGGAAGCGGCTGAACAGGCCCTGGTGGCCGTACAGGAGCACGAATCCCGGGTGGAGGCAGCGCGCACCACCCTGACCCGGATGACCGAACGTGACGAGGCTGACCGGCTGGCCACCCGGTTGAGCAAGATCGATACCGCTGTAGGCGACCTCGACCAGGTCACCCGCGAACTCGCTGAGATCGCGCTGGACGACGCCGGCATGCGGGCCGTCGAAGCGGCCGCGGTGGCGGTGGAACGTGCTGCCGGGCAGGCTGAACTGGCTTCGGCCCGAATCGAACTCGTGGCAGCCGCCGACCGTGACGTCCGGGTGGACCAGGCGCAGGTGCCCTTGGCGGCCGGGCGGCCATGGTCGGTCAACACCACCGCGGACACCGAGATCGACGTGCCCGGGGTGCTGACCGTTCGCGTGGTGCCCGGCGCTCCGGCAGCGCAGACCCGGGCGCGTCTGGACGAGGCGCAGAATGTGCTGACGGCCGCGCTGGCCGCGGCCGGGGCCGACGATGTGGACACCGCGCGCGCTCTCGACATCCGCCGCCGGGAACTGCTCGGAAGCCGGGATCGGTTGCGCGCCACCGTGGATGCTCTCACCGGGGACGATGACCTGACGGTGCTGCGGGCGCAGCTGACCCAGCTGCAAGCCGGTCAGCCCGATGAGGCGGGGCTGTTCGAGCTGTCTGGGCCCACCGATGTCACGAGTGCTCGCACCGACCTCGACACCGCGGTGGCGGCGCACCGTCAAGCGGTGGCTGACTGCGAGACCAACCGCAAGGTGGTGGTCGCGGCAGCCAAGAAGTTGTCGGAGAAGTCGACCCGCTGCAGCGTGTTGCGCGACAAGCTCACCACCGCCCAGGCCGAGCTGACGGTGGCCGGCGGTCGCCTGGAGCTCCAGCGCGCACAGACCAGTGACGACGAGCTTGCCGTGAAAGCCCAGGGCGCCGACGACGAGGCGACCGCCACCGCGGGACGGGTGACGGCGCTGCAGACCGAATTGTCGGCAACAGAACCTGATTCGGTGCGGTCTGCGCTCGACGAGGCAGCGCGCCGCGCCGAACACCTGGACAACCGGCACGAGATCGCGGTCGAGGGACTGCGCGAGGTGGCCGCCCAGCTCAAGGTGTACGGCACGCAGGGGCGCAAGGGGCTTCTCGATGCTGCCGAGACCGAACGCGAACACGCCCACGCCGAGTATCTCCGGGTGCACCGCCGGGCCCGCGCGGCCGAGACGCTGCGGTCGGTGATGGCGCGTCACCGCGACGCGACCCGGCAGCGCTATGCCGATCCGTTCCGCCTCGAGGTGCAGCGGTTGGGCCGGCTGGTGTTCGGTGAGGACTTCGAGGTCGACGTCGACAGTGATCTCAACATCCGCACCCGCACACTGTCCGGTCGGACCGTCCCGTACGAGTCGCTGTCCGGCGGCGCCAAGGAGCAGTTGGCCATCGTGGCGCGGCTGGCCGGGGCCACGATGGTGGCCAAGGAGGACAGCGTGCCCGTCATCATCGACGACGCGCTCGGTTTCACCGATCCGGACCGGTTGACCAAGATGGGCGCGGTGTTCGACGCCGTCGGCGGGGACGGGCAGGTCATCGTGTTGACCTGCAGTCCGGAGCGCTACTCGAGCGTCGGCGCGGCGCACCACATCGAATTGACCATATAGCCGCTCCGGCCGCATACACTCCGCCACGTGGAGGCTGATTACGTCGTGGTGGGGACCGGTTCGGCCGGTGCGGTACTGGCGAACCGGCTGAGCGCACACCCGAAGCTGATGGTGCTGGCGCTGGAGGCCGGACCGCGCGACCGCAACAAGTTCATCCACATCCCGGCGGCGTTCTCGAAATTGTTCCGCAGCGAGGTCGACTGGGATTATCTGACCGAGCCGCAACCCGAGCTCGACGGTCGCCAGATCTATTGGCCGCGCGGAAAGACCGTTGGCGGCTCGTCATCGATGAACGCAATGATGTGGGTGCCGGGCTTTCCCGCCGACTATGACGAATGGGGCGATCGGGCCGGGGCGGACTGGAACTACGCCGGCCTGGAGAAGTATCTGAAGCGGATCGAAGCCGGCCCGCTGGTGATCGAGGCGCAGCGCAGCCCACGCAGCTCGACGACCGCATGGCTGGCCGCGGCCGAGGAGTGCGGACACACCGGGTTCCGTGAGACCAGGGTGACCCAGCGTCGCGGCGCCCGATGGAGCACCGCCGACGCATACCTCAAACCGGCCTTGCGGCGGAACAATCTCGCCCTGATCACCGAGGCCACCGCCACGCGGGTGATCTTCGCGGGCAACCGGGCCGTCGGCGTCGAATTCGACAAGGGCGGAGTTCGGGATGTGGCCACCGCGCGCCGCGAGGTCATCCTGTGCGGAGGCGCGATCAACTCGCCCCAACTGCTGATGCTGTCCGGAGTTGGCGACGAGGGCCAATTGGCGCGCCATGGTATCGAGGTAACCCGGCACACGCCGAGCGTCGGCACCAATCTCCTTGACCACCTGGTCGTTCCGCTGGGCTTCGACGTCCGCAATGACAGCTTGTTCGCCGCCGAGAAGCCGGTCGAACTCGTCAACTATCTGGCCCGGCGGCGGGGCATGCTGACCTCGAACGTCGGAGAGGCGTACGGATTCGTCCGCAGCACACCGGATCTGGACCTGCCCGATCTCGAACTGATCTTCGCTCCGGCCCCGTTCTTCGAAGAAGGTATCGGCGATCCGTACGGCCATGCCGTCGTGATGGGCCCGATTCTGCTCAAGCCCCGCAGCCATGGCACCGTCACGCTGCGGTCCGCCGACCCGATGGACAAGCCGATCATCGACCCGCGCTACCTCAGCGATGCGGCCGACCGCACCGCGCTGATGGCCGGTCTGCGGATAACCGCCGAGATCGCCCGGTCCCCGGCCCTCGCGAACGTGGTCGGTAACGTGGCCCGGCCGCTCGACGCGTCCACGCTCGACGACGAGACGCTCACCCGTGCCCTGAATTCGTTGTCGCACACGCTGTATCACCCCGTCGGTACCTGCCGGATGGGAACTGACGAGGACAGCGTGGTCGACCCACAGCTGCGAGTCAGGGGGATCGAGGCGTTGCGGGTCGCCGACGCGTCCGTGATGCCCACGCTCATCCGTGGTCACACGCATGCGCCCAGCGTGCTGATCGGAGAGAAGGCCGCTGAGCTGATCACGGGTTGATCTTGGATCAGCTTGATCGCTTCGGTGTTCCAGCTCCACCAGGACATGCACCTTGGTGGGGAAGTGGAAGAAGAACGTGCCGTGCGCCACGTGTCTGCAGCCCCTTGCGGCTGCGTCGTCCGGCGGTACGAGACCGATGCTACGAAAATACGACTGACTGTACTCAGTACCCGAACTTTCATTTTTACTTTACTGCCGTTACGGTTCGGGTACAGGTAGTTCTGACTTGAGTCAGTTTATGGAGGTTGGCGTGCAGATCCTGGAGCAGGTGCAAGACCTGCCGAAAGCTGGGAACATCAAGGCCCAGTGGGTGAGCCTGTGGACCGGACCGGCCGTCGGCGCGGTCTTGCTGGTGGCGTTGCTGGCATTTCCGGGCTTCTGGCCGCCCATGTCGCCGACGTGGAACGCGCAACAGGTCGCCGAGTTCTACACAGACCACACCGCATGGATCCGCTTCAGTCAGGTGACGTTCAACCTGTGCGGGATCCTGATCCTGCCGTTCTTCATGGTGATCGTCGTCCAGATGAAGCGGATGAGGACCCAGAGCCAAGTGTTCGCCTACTGCTACCTCACCGCAGCGGTGAGCGGTGCCACGATCTTCGCGCTGTCCAATGTGTTCTTCCTGGTCGCCGCGTTTCGTCCGGACCGCAATCCCGAATTGGTCATGTTGCTCAACGATCTCGCGTGGATCGTATTGGTCGCGCCGGTGGGCATGGTGGTGTCGCAGTTCGCGCTGCTGGCAGTCGCGGTCTACTTCGACAACGGGCCCGCCCCGGTGTTCCCCCGGTGGGTCGGGCACTACTCGCTGGGCACCGCGGTGGCGATGATCCCGGCGGCGGGCGCGGCGGTGTTCCACACCGGACCCCTGGCCTGGGATGGCGTGCTGGCCTTCTGGGTGCGCAACGGCGCCTTCGCGGTCTTCGTCGTCGTGATGTTCTTCATGCTGCGCCGCGCAGTGCTCAACCAGGCCATCGAAGACGGCGTGGCAGCGGGCGCCATCGCATGACCGTGTTGACCGGAGCGCCTCCGGGCAAGCCCGATGTACGGTTGATGACCTGGTTCTTCCCCATTTGGTACGGCGCGTTCGGCGTGATCATCTGCATCTTGACCAGGGTGACACCGCCTCCGCGTCCCGATGTCACCGCGGCCGACAAGGTGGCGTTCTTCGCCGAGCATGGCCTGACCATCAAGGTCGGTTTCTGCCTGCTGCTGATCCTGTTGGGCGGCGCGGCGATGACCAACGGACTGGTGGCATACCAGATCAAGCGCATGTCGGTGGGCTCGGTGTTCGCCTACGGATATATCGGTGGCATGGGTGTGGGTGCGGTGCCCGGGTTCCTCTTGGTGTCGGTGTGCTTCCTGACCGCGGCGTTCCGGCCCGACCGTGACCCCGAACTGATCAGTCTGCTCTACGACCTCGGAATGCTTTCGTACAACGGTTCATTGGGCTGTTTCACAGCGGCGTACCTGGTACTGGCCATCGCCGTCCTCTACGACAAGAACGGCGTGTTCCCGGCATGGTTCGCCTACGTCACCATATGGCAGATCATCACCGAGGTGATCGCCACCCAGATGTTCGTGTTCCAGTCCGGGCCGTTCGCCTGGAACGGCTCGATCGCCTTCTGGTTGGCCGTGGTGGTGTTCTCGGTCTGGCTCTCAGCACTGATCGTGCTGTTGCGCCAGGCCCTCAATCGTCAGGAATCATCCAGTGACGCAGACTGATACACGGCCACAGCCCTCGTCGGAGCATGTGCCCGGTGACGGGCACATGTGGGTGATGGTGCTCGGTGATCTGGTCATCTTCGGTGGCTACTTCATCGTCTTCATGATCTACCGAACCATGCACCCAGACGAATTCCTGCGTGCTCAACAACATCTCGACATCACCGTCGGTGTCCTCAACACCGTGATCCTGCTGACCAGTTCCTGGTTGGTGGCCCGGGCGGTGCTGGCGGCCCGCGCCGGACGTCACGAGGCTGCGATCCGGCTCATCTGTGCCGGTGGTGTCGGCGGCCTGATGTTCATGGCCTGCAAGGGTTATGAGTGGGTGGTAAAGATCAACGCCGGCCACACCAACTCCGAGATGTTCTATTCGTTCTACTACGTCCTGACCGGCGTGCATCTGATCCACGTGCTGATCGGGCTCATCGTTCTGAGCGTGATAGTGCGGGAGCTGCGCAACCCGGCTCGCCGCCGCGCGTCGGTGGTGGAGGCAGGCGCGATCTACTGGCACATGGTCGACCTGCTCTGGGTGATCATCTTCGGCCTGCTGTACGTGATGAGGTGAGCATGACCGATAAGGCCGTAACCCAGACCTGGCTGCTGCTGATCGCCATCACCGTCGGATCCTGGTGGCTGGCGCCGGCCCAGTACTCGGAGACACTGCGGCCCAGCGTGCCGATCACCGCGCTGGTGTTGGCCCTGACGCTGGTCAAGTCCCGCTTGATCATCCGGCAGTTCATGGAGGTCCGGACCGCTCCGAGATGGCTGAAGCTCGCCACCGACGGGTGGCTGGCGGTGCTGTTTGTGTCGATCCTCACCATCTATCTGATCTGAGTGTTGCGCGGCACAATGGACCGCAATGACGATGAACGCCAAGCGCAGACGGGTGCACGACAAGCTCGCCGCGCTACCGGGGGTGCGGGCGGTGCGACGCCCGGTCATTCCCGGTTCCGACGAGCATTTCGACCTGTTCTACGTACGGGCCGGGCGTAAGTCTGCACATCCGGTGGTGATCATCCCGGGCGGTCCCGGTGTGGCTTCGATCCAGCCCTACCGGGCGCTGCGCCGGCGTGCGGCTGCCGCCGGATTCGACGTGATCATGATCGAGCACCGGGGAATCGGGATGTCGCGGCACACCGACGCGGGGGCCGATCTGCCTAGGGAGGCCATCACCGTCGAGCAGGTGGTCGACGATATCGCCGCGGTGCTCGACGACGCCGGCGTGCACGAGGCGGTGCTCTACGGCACGTCGTACGGCAGCTATGTCGCCGCCGGGTTCGGGGTGCGCCACCCCGACCGGATCGCGGCGATGGTGCTCGACTCGCCGCTGCTGTCCACCGCCGACATCGAGGCCATGCGCAGCGCCATCCGCGGTCTGCTGTGGGAAGGCACCGATCCCGAGACCGCGGACCTGGCCCCCAAGGTCCGGCGCCTGGTTGCCGACGGGGTACTGGCCCCCAGAGGGGGAGAGCTGGCCGGCCTGCTGTATGGGTTCGGCGGCCCCGCGCTGTTGGACCGTCAGCTCGATCTGCTGTTGGGCGGGCGCACCCTGGTGTGGTCGGCACTGGCGCGGCTGAGCCGGCTGTCGACGCGAAAAGCGCCGTACCACAACGAGGTCGACCTCGTCGGCCGGATCGCCTTTCGTGAGTTGAACTACGCCGGGTCCCCCGATGGGTTGCCACTGGACCCGGCTCTGGAGATGGCCGACATGATCGGCAACGCGAAGTTCTACGAGCCTTTCGAGTCCGAGCCCTTCGATCTCCCGGCGGAGTTGCCCGAGTTCCACTGGCCTACGGTCGTGGTCTCCGGCGGCCGGGATCTGACCACGCCGCCGGCCGTGGCCGAGCGGATCGCCGCACTGGTGCCCGGGGCCGTGTTGGTACGGATGCCGACCGTGGCGCACAGTGTGCTCGATACCAGGGAGCAGGCGGCGTTCGCGGTGATCCGGGCGGTGCGCGACGGTGCGGCGGAACAACTCTCGGCCACCGCCGACGAACTGGACGACCTGCCTTCGCGCGGTGTCATCCGGGTGGCGGTGTCGGCGATCGCGGTGGCGACTGCCTTGGAGGCGGCAATCAATCGTCCGTGGCGATGATGACGGTGGCCACGCCCCGGTTGCGGCAGACGGCGATGAACTCGTGGAACCCGTTGAGACCGACGACCCATCCGTCTGGATGTTCGTTGTCCTTCCGCGGCAAGCTGAGCCGGTAGATCTCGTCCGCGGTGCCCAGGATCGGCGACGTCCACGCCATGATCAACTCGCGCGACAACAGCAGGCTGCTGCTGACCCACGGGTTCAGGTTGGTCGCGGGCCATGACCACAGCGTCGCCACCGCATCGGCATGTGAACATCGCTGGAAGCCATCAACTTTGAGGGAATCCATCCGGTATGGACCATGCCTGGAGCCGGGTACGCCAGTCCACGGGGATGCGCAGTCGTGGTGGTAGCGTGGATGGGCCAGGACGCTGTTGATCAGATCGGTCCCCGACATCGCGGCCGGAAACGCGAACGTCAGCAGGGTGCACCAGCTGTACATCCCCGGAGCCATGTGCACGGTGGTGTCTTCGATCAGTTCGACGTGCACGGACGCGGCTACTTGAGGAAACCGACCTTGGTGTAGTCGGTGTCGGCCAGTCCGGGGGCTCCGAAGTTGGCCAGGCTGCTGCGCACCGCCACGTTGCCCGGTGACTGGAACAGCGGGAGGCTGAACACCTCCTCGAACAGCATCCGGTCCAGCTCGTTGGCCAGCACCAGCGCCTTGGCCGGATCCAGTTCTTCCAGCGTCTGCTCGATCTTCGCGTCGATCTCGGGGCTGCCGATCTTGCCGAAGTTACTGGCACCGTCCTGGGCGTAGATCTGGGTGAGCGAGCTCAGCGGGAAGGCGTCACCGAGGAAAGCGAACTGGGCGATGTCGAAGTCGCCCTTGATGATGTAGTTGCTGAAGAAGCCGGTCCCCGGCTTGGTGTCCAGCTGCAGGTTCACCCCGATCTGACCGAGCATGTTCTGCGCGATCTGGGCCACCTGGCGAGTGCTGCCCGCGTCGTAGAACACGTTGCGGATGACGAGTTCCTTACCGTCTTTCTCTCGGAATTGGCGTCCTTCAGGCACTTTCCATCCCAGCGCATCGAGTTCGGCCTTGGCTTTCTCAGGGTCGAAGGCCACTGACTCGGCGTTGTCCTGATAGCCCTGCTGACCCGCGACGAAGATGTGATTGTCCAGGGGCACCGGGTTGTCGGTGAGTCCCCGCTGGGTGATGTTGGCCAGTGCCTGACGGTCGATGCCCTTGGCGACCGCACGGCGCAGGGCCGGGTCGGCCAGGATCGAACCGGGTGCACCGTTGAAGGTCAGGTGGTACCAGCTGGCCGAGGGGGCGCGACGGATGCTGATACCCGGGGTCTTGCGAGCGATGGTCAGTTCGTCCAGCGAGCCGGTGCCGGTGGCGTCGATGGTGTTGTTCTGCAGCGCCGGGATGCGTGCGGAGTCATCGAGCACCAAGTAGGTGATGGTGTCCAACAGCGGCGGGGCACCCCACCATTTCGGGTTGCGGCTCAACGTGATCCGCTGCGCGCCCCGGTCGATGTTGGACACCAGGAACGGGCCCGCCGATGGCCCCGGCTGGTTCAGCTGAGCCTTGTTGAACGCCTCCGGGGTCGCGGTCATGCTCTTGGGCAGCAGCCGGCCGTTGCCGGCGAACATGCCCTTCCAGTCGGCGTACGGCTTGGCGAAGGTCATCACCGCCTGGCGGTCGTCGACCCCGCGGGTCACCGACGCCACCCGCTCACAGCCGTTGGGCGCGGCGATGACGAACGCCGGGTCTTTGCCGCTGTTGGCCTCGACCTGGGACTTGATGTCCTCCCAGGTGATCGGCGTGCCGTCGGACCACACCGCCTTGGGGTTGATCGTGTAGGTGACCACCTGGGGGTTGGTGCCCGTCAGCTCGACGTTGGTGAAGTAGTCGGTGTTCACCGTCGCCGATCCGTCGGCCGCGATCACGAAGGCGCGCGGCATGGTGGGCCTGGTGAGCGAGCCGACATCGCCGGTGTTGCCGTCGATGTGCAGCGGGTTGAAGTTCGACGGGAACTCGGTCAGGGCCAGGCGCAGGTTACCGCCGTGCCGCAGGTTCGCGACGTCCTGCGGATTGATGTCGTTGGTGGTGCCGATCTCGGCGGTACCGCCGGCCGAGGGGGTCTCCTGATCTCCGCCCGAACACCCGCTCAGGGCGAGTCCGGCAACAACGGTGGCGACAGCCAAACGGCGGATCTTCAATCCGTTCATCCCGCCGATGCTAGAGGTACCCGGGCCACTATGGGGTGAGGACTCGGACAGCGCCGGTGGGGACCGGGTTTTTCGACGCGGAGACCGCGACGTGCAGGATACTCACCTTGCCGGTCCGGGCTGTGGCACCGCAGCCAGCAACTTGCGGGTATAGGCGTGCTGTGGGTCGGCGAACACCGCATCCCCGGCCCCTTGTTCCACGACCGAGCCTTTGTACATCACCACGACGTCGTGGGCCAGGTGCTTGACCACCGACAGGTCGTGCGACACGAACAGATAGGCCAGGCCGAACCGGTCCTGCAGGTCGAGCAGCAGGTTGATGATCCCGGCCTGGATGGACACATCCAGCGCGGAGACCGGCTCGTCCAGAGCGATGATCTTCGGCTGCAACGCCAGTGCCCGGGCGATCCCGATGCGCTGCTTCTGACCGCCGGAGAACTCTGCCGGGTAGCGGCTGGCATCGGCGTGCCGCAGGCCCACCAATTCCAGTAGCTCGGCCACCCGGTCATTGACCCGTGATTTGTCGATTCCGTTGGCTGTCAACGGCTCTGCCAACACATCGAACACCGGCAGTCGCGGATCGAGTGAGGCCACCGGGTCCTGGAACACCACCTGGAGCTCGGTTCGCAAGGCGCGGCTGGTCTTCCGGTTCAACGTGGCCACGTCGGAGCCGAGCACTTCGATCGAACCCGATTGCGGCGCGGACAGATTCAGAATCTGGTGCAGGGTGGTGGACTTTCCGGAACCGGACTCGCCGACGATGCCGAGGGTTCGGCCGCTGCGCAGGTCGAAGCTGACGTTGTCGACCGCCCGGACCTCGCCGATCTGCCTGCGTAGCACCACGCCCTTGGTCAGCTTGTAGGTCTTGGTCAGCTCTCGCACCCGCAGCACCACATCGGGCTCGGCAGAAGGCCTTTCAACGTCGCCGCCGGTCCTGGGCACCTCGTATATCTCGGCAGCGCTGCGACCGGCCACATGATCTGTGCGGATGCAGGCTGCGTGGTGATCCGCCGCCAGTTCGATGAGTTCGGGTTCGGCGGCCTCACATCCATCGATGGCCAGCGGGCAGCGTGGGGCGAACGGGCAACCGGTCGGTGCCACGGTGAGCGAAGGCGGTGCACCCGGGATAGGCACCAGCCGGGTGCCCTGCGGGGCATCCAGTCGCGGCACCGAACCGAGCAGACCGACGGTGTAGGGCATCCGCGCGCGTTCGTAGAGCCCGGCCACCGGGGCGTCTTCGACGGCCCGCCCGGCGTACATCACCAGCGCCCGGTCGGCGAACTCGGCGACCACACCGAGGTCGTGGGTGATGATCAACACGCCGGCGCCGGTGACGTCGCGAGCGGTCTTGAGCACGTCGAGGATCTGAGCCTGCACCGTGACGTCCAGCGCGGTGGTGGGCTCGTCGCAGATCAGCAGATCGGGGTCGTTGGCGATGGCGATGGCGATCACCACCCGTTGGCGTTCGCCGCCGGACAACTCGTGCGGGAATGCTCGAGCGCGTTGTTCGGGTTGGGCGATACCGACCAACTCGAGCAATTCGACCGCACGGATCCGTGCCGCACGCCGACCCAGATCGCGATTGTGCACCGTGAGTGCCTCGGCGATCTGGTCGCCCACCGTATAGACAGGGGTCAGGGCGGACATCGGGTCCTGGAACACCGTCCCGATGGTGTTTCCCCGGATCCGGGACAGCTCTGCGTCGGACAATCCGAGCAGTTCCTCGCCGCGCAGCCGCACCGATCCGGAGATCTCGGCGAATTCGGGAAGCAATCCGACGACGGCCATGGCGCTGGCCGACTTTCCGGCCCCGGATTCACCGACGAGCGCGACCACCTCGCCGGAGTCGACGTGAAAGTTCACCCCCCGCACCGCATGTACGGCGCCGGTGTCGGTCGGGAAGTCCACTCTAAGACCGGACACTTCCAGCAGCCGGGTCATCGCGCCGCCCCCTTGCGGCGCCGGAGCCGGCCACTGCCAGGGTCGAAAGCATCCCGTAAGCCGTCGCCGGCGAGGTTGGCGCACAACACGATCAGAACCAGCATCCCGGCCGGGAACAGAAACACCCACGGGAACGTGGTGGTGGATTTGGTGCCGTCGGCGATCAGCGTGCCCAGCGAAACATCGGGAGCTTGGATGCCGAAACCCAGGAAGCTCAAACCTGTCTCGCCCAGAATCGCCAGACCGACGTTGAGCACGGTGTCGATGATCAACAGCGACGCCACGTTCGGCAGGATGTGACGTGCGATGATCCGCCAACTGCGCACGCCCATATACCTTGCCGCGACGACGAATTCGCGTTCCCGCAGGCTCAGCGTCATGCCTCGCACGATCCGCGAGCTGATCATCCAGCTGAACAGCGAGAACAGCACGATGAGCCAGAACACCCGGTCGGACTGGCCCAACCGCGGCGTGACGATCGCGATGAGAATGAAACTCGGCACCACCAGCAGCAGGTCCACGACCCACATCAGCGCGGTGTCGCGCCAGCCGCCGAAGTATCCGGCGACCGCGCCGACCGTGGCGGCGATAACGGTCGAGATGAACGCCACACAGACCCCGATCAGCATGGATTTCTGCATGCCCCGCAGGGTTTGGGCGAAGATGTCCTGTCCGAGTGCGTTGGTGCCGAACCAGTGGTCCGCCGAAGGTGGCTGCTGCAGCGCGTAGTAATCGAGATCGGTGTAGCTGTAGGGCAGCAGCGGCGGCAACGCATAACATCCGACGAACAGCACCACCAGCAGCACCAGTGACACCACCGCGGGTTTGTTGCGCAGGAATCGACGGAGCACCAGGACGCGCCGCGTGGCGAATTCCTCGGTGTGCACACCGGACTGGGCTGAGGTGGTCGTCGCGTCGCTCATCGCACCCGCACCCTCGGGTCGAGTGCCGCGTAGATGACATCGGACAGCAACCCGGCCAGCAGCACCACCGACCCGGAGAACACCGTGATCGCGGCGATGATGTTGGTGTCCTGGGTCGCGATGCCCTGTACCACCCACTCGCCCATACCGTGCCAGCCGAAGATCTTCTCGACGAACACCGCGCCGGTGACCAGACCGGCCACGCCATAGGCGAACAACGTGGCCATGGGGATCAGCGCGGTCCGCAGCCCGTGTTTGAACAGTGCCTGGCCGCGGGTCAGCCCCTTGGCCCGTGCCGTGCGGATGAAGTCCTGGCCCAATACATCGAGCATCGCGTTGCGCTGATAGCGGCTGTAGCCGGCGATGGCGCCGAGAGCGAGGGTGAAGGTCGGTAGTGCGAGGTGCTGAAGCCGGTCTACGAACTGGTCCCAGGCGCCGCCGACCGGCACTGGCGCGGTTTCCCCCGTGTACTCGAATATCTGCACGCCCAGGACCGAGTTCACATTGAGCGCGGCCAGGATCAGCAGATTGGCGATCACGAAGGTCGGTGCGCTGAGCACGAGCAACGAGAGCAGCGTGATGAATCGGTCAGAGAGCCGGTACTGCCGGATGGCGCCCCACGCGCCGAGCACGACACCGATCACGGTGCCCACAACCGAACCGAGGACCAGCAGTCGCAGGCTCACACCGATGCGTCGCCACAGTTCATCGGAAACTGGCTGTCCGGTGACGGTGGTACCGAAGTCGCCGCGGACCGCGCCGGTCGCCCAGTCGAGGTAACGCAGGGGAAGTGGCTTGTCGAGGCCGAGTTCTGCGGCCTTGGCGTCGATCGCGGACTGTGGTGGCCGCGGGTTGCGCTGCAGCAGGCTGTCGAGCGGCTCGAATGTCAGCGACGTCAGCGTGAAGGTGAGAAACGACGCCAGGGCCAACAACACGATGTAGTTGAGCAGCCGGCGCGCCAGAAAGCGCGTCATCCGGTCGGTCCTGGCCACGGCTGCATGCCAGACAGGGTAAAGCAGCCGGGAACGTGGGTAACTGACAGTTGGGCCACAGCCTCGACATAGAAATCGGGCGTTCACTGAGATTCATGAAGGTCAGCGGGCTCAAGAAGGTGAAAGTCATCGCCGCGGTGGCCGGCGGTGCGGCAATGGTGGGGCTGGGCGTGTTCGGCGCGGTCTCGGACCTGCACGCGGTTGCCGGGGCGGATTCTCGAGTCTTGGCGTCGGGGTCCCACATGAACCTCGGCCAGACCAGCACCGAGACCACGCCGCCCACCGCGCCCGCGGTGTCGATGGCGGTACCGGCGATGCGCGGCTACACGCCACCGTCGGGATTCGCCACCACACATTGATCGCAGGTGGTGGTTTCACCGCCGGCTGCCGGGGATATACGAGGCGGCGGGAGGTGAGACACATGGGTAGCGCGAAGGAAAACAATCGGCGAAATCTGAAATTGATCTCCGCCGGTGTCGGTGCGATCGGCGGGTTAGCCACAGCGGTGCTGGGGAAAGGCGCGGGCGGTAACCTCACCGGCGCCCCGCAGCGGGTCGAGCCGCCGGCGATCACCACTGGACAGACCGTCACCGAGACCACTGCGCCGTCGGCCCCGGACACGTCGGAGGCCACGCCCAGCGTCTCGGCAACGACGCCGTCGGGATTTGCTACGCCGCACTGATCGGGGCTGGTTCGGGCAGCGGGCCCGGAACGCGGCCGGTTTTCTCGCCGCTGGTTACGCGGTAGGCAGGTCGCTGTGACAGCAGACGAACGCAACAAGCGGACCAAGTACGTGATGGCCGGTGTCGGGGCGATCGCACTGGCAAGCATGGGAGCGCTCGGCGCGACGGTGGGGGAGGTGCCGATCAGCGGGGCGACGGTCGGCCCGATGCCGGCCGCCGGAGCGGGTGAAACCGTAACCGAGACAACGGCTCCGAGTGAGCCAGAAACCTCCTTCGCCAAACCGACGGTGAAGGCGAAACTGCCCGACGGGTACGGCAACTAGGGCAGCGGCTGCCGACTTTCACAGCTGGCACATAGACAGCGCTCAGTCCAGGCCTAGCGAGCGGGAGAATACTGAGCCGGTGGGCACGACGACCAATGGCACCGAATCCGAGTCTGGGCGTGCCGTCATGCGGCGGGCCGACGGAAACCCGATCCAGGTCCTGGTGGTCGATGATGAGCCCGTACTGGCCGAACTGGTCTCGATGGCGTTGCGTTACGAGGGCTGGGACATCACGACGGCCGGGGACGGCGCGAGTGCGATAGCCGCGGCCAGGGGTAACCCGCCGGATGTCGTGGTCCTCGACGTGATGTTGCCCGACATGAGCGGCCTGGACGTCCTGCGCAAACTGCGTGAGCAGATCCCCGGGCTGCCGTTGCTGTTGCTGACCGCGAAGGATTCGGTGGAAGACCGGATCGCCGGCCTCACGGCGGGCGGTGACGACTATGTCACCAAACCGTTCAGCCTGGAGGAAGTGGTGCTGCGGTTGCGCGCGCTGCTCCGGCGCACCGGGGTGACCAGTGAAGACGGCGGGGCCAAGATCGTCGTGGGCGATCTGGTACTCGATGAGGACAGTCACGAGGTCACCCGCGGTGGAGACCCGATCACCCTGACGGCCACCGAGTTCGAACTGCTGCGGTTCATGATGCGCAACGCCAAGCGGGTGTTGAGCAAGGCTCAGATCCTCGACCGGGTGTGGAGTTACGACTTCGGCGGCCGGTCCAACATCGTCGAGCTGTACGTCTCGTATCTGCGCAAGAAGATCGACAGCGGACGCGAACCGATGATCCACACACTGCGCGGTGCGGGTTATGTTCTCCGCCCCGCGCGCTGAGGTGACTGCGCCGACCGCAAGCGCCGGCCGGTGGTGGTCACCGCGAACCTGGTCCCTGCGCGCCCGGTTGGTGGTCACGCAAGTCGTCCTGCTGGCTGTGGTGTGTATCAGCATCGGCGTAGCCACAGAGTTTGCGCTACAACGGTTTCTGATGAATCAGCTCGACGATCAGCTGATCGAGGCCGGTCGTCGCTCGGCGGCGATCTTCGAATTGCCGCCCCCGCCCCCGGGGTCCCCGCCGCCCCCGGGTATGCGTCTACATCGTCACCGGGCACCGTTCGACCCCGAAGAGGGGCCCGGCCCCGGATTTCTCAACGCCCCGGGGCAGGCCGCGCGCACGGTCGGTGCCGTGGTGTCGCCGAACCGGCCGGTGGATGCCGGGGTGATCACCAGCGAAGGAGACCGAGTCCAGGTCAGCGCAGCTGCGGCTGAACAGCTTTCGCGGATTCCGGCGACGCGGGTACCAGAGACCGTCGACGTCGACGGGTTGGGCCGGTATCGGTTGATCGGCCTGCACCCACGCCACGGTGGGCCACAGACCATCGTCACCGGCCTGCCGACTGCCATCGTCGACGACACGCTGCTGTGGGTGCTCGGAATGTTCGGTGTGCTCGCCGCCGTCGCACTCATCGCCGCGACCGTGGCCGGAATCCTGATCATCCGGCACCAACTTGCGCCACTGTCAAGGGTTTCGGCAGCGGCACGTCGGGTCGCCGATCTCGAACTCGACCGTGGCGAGGTGCGGCTGCCCACGCCGATCGTCCCGGTCGACCCGGCAGGCGTGCACACCGAAGTCGGGCAGCTCGGCACCTCGCTGAACCGGATGCTCGACCGCATCGCCAGCGCGCTCTCGGCGCGCCACGCGAGTGAGACCCGGGTCCGCCAGTTCGTCGCCGATGCCAGCCACGAGTTGAGGACCCCGCTGGCGGCCATCCGGGGCTACACCGAACTCGCCCAGCGCAGACACGATGACCTGCCCGCCGACGTGGCCCACGCGATGAACCGGGTGGAGTCCGAGACGACGCGGATGACACAACTGGTCGAGGACATGCTGTTGCTGGCCCGCCTCGACGCCGGCCGGCCGCTGGAAAGCGACAGAGTCGACGTATCGCGGCTCGTGGTCGACTCGGTCAGTGACGCTCACGTCGCCGGCCCCGACCACCAGTGGTCACTCGATCTGCCCGAGGACCCCGTGGTCGTCGAGGGCGATGAGGCCCGCCTGCACCAAGTGCTGGCGAACCTGCTGGCCAATGCCCGCACCCACACTCCCGGGGGCACCTTGGTCACGGTGTCGCTGAAGTCCGACGACGAAGATGCGGGTGCGGTGCTGATCACCGTCGCCGACAACGGTCCCGGCATACCGCCGGCGCTGCTGCCCGACGTGTTCGAGCGGTTCGCCCGCGGCGACTCGTCGCGCTCACGACGCGAGGGCAGCACAGGGCTGGGCCTGGCGATCGTCGACGCGGTGGTCAAGGCACACGGGGGCGCCATCGAAGTGAGCAGCACGGTGGGTCGTACCGAGTTCGTGGTGCGGCTTCCCCGGCCGAGCTCACAGCGCACACACAGGACGGACCAATCGGAGACCTAGCGGCCACGACAAACATGAAGTGGTGACGCTCGCTCTCCCTGCCGAGCAGACACAGACTCGCACAAATCTCGCACCGGTAACGCGATTCTCTGTCTGCTCGCACCAGGTCGCCTTCGGTGTGCTGTTGGCCGCGACCGCCGTGCTCTACCTGTGGAACCTGTCGAGCAGTGGGTGGGCCAACGCGTTCTACTCGGCCGCAGCACAAGCCGGGGCGCAGAACGGGACCGCCATGCTGTTCGGGTCCAGCGACGCGGGCAACGCCATCACCGTCGACAAGACTCCCGCGGCGTTGTGGATCGTCGACATCACGGTGCGCTTGTTCGGGCTGAACTCCTGGAGCATTCTGGTTCCGCAGGCTCTGATGGGTGTCGCAGCGGTGGCGCTGCTCTATGCCGCGGTGCGGCGGGCCGCCGGGCCGTGGGCCGGGTTGCTGGCCGGCACGGTGCTGGCGCTGACGCCGGTGGCGGCGTTGATCTTCCGGTTCAACAATCCCGACGCGCTCTTGGTTCTGCTGCTCGTGACGGGCGCGTACTGCGTGCAGCGCGGAATCGAAAAAGACGCCAGCCGTTGGTGGTTCGTCGGCGCGGGGGCGGCAGTCGGGTTCGGTTTCCTGGCCAAGATGTTGCAGGCGTTCCTCGTCCTGCCGGCCTTCGTGGCGGCGGTGGTGGTCGCCGGAGACCGCTCGTTGGGCCGGCGGATGCTCGATGTGGTCACCGCCGGGGCAGTGATGCTTGTCAGCGGCGGCTGGTATCTGGTGCTGGTCGAGCTCTGGCCGACCTCGGCCCGGCCCTACATCGGCGGTTCGCAGAATGACAGCATCATCGAATTGGCTTTGGGCTACAACGGTTTGGGCCGGCTCACCGGAGATGAAACCGGCGGCCTGGGCAACCTCAACTTCGATGTCGGGCCGGGCCGGCTGTTCGGATGGCAGATGGGCGCCGACATTGCCTGGCTGCTGCCGGCGGCCCTGGTTTGCCTGGCGGCCGGCGTCTACCTGACTCGCCGCGCGGCCCGCACCGATCCGGCCCGTGCCGCCCTGATCCTTTGGGGTGGCTGGCTGCTGGTCACTGCGGTCGTCTTCAGCTTCATGAACGGCATCGTGCATCCCTACTACACCGTGGCGCTGGCACCGGCGATCGGCGCCGTGACCGGCATCGGCGCAACGTTGCTGTGGCGGCATCGCTCCGACATCCGTGTCGCGACGGCGATGTCGGGTGCCACGCTGGCGACTGCGATCCTGGCGGCAGTGCTACTGGGCCGCCACGACGATCCATATCCGTGGCTGCGGGTCGCGGTGTCGGTCGGCGGGGTCGGCGCGGCGGTGTTGCTGCTCTTGGTGGGGCGGTTGGACCGCCGGATGGTCCGGGCGACTGCGGTGCTGGCCGTCGTGGCCTGCCTGGCCGGCCCGGCTGCGTACTCGATCGCCACCGCGGCCAGCCCGCACCAGGGGGCCATACCGTCCGTCGGGCCGTCGCGCGGCGGCGGTTTCGGCGGGCTGTTCGCTGCCCCGGAACCCGGACCGGTGCTGACCGCGACCCTGGCGGAGGACGCCGTGCACTATCGCTGGGTTGCGGCCGTGGTGGGTTCATCGAACGCCGCGGGATACCAATTGGCCACGCGCGCACCGGTAATGGCCGTCGGTGGGTTCAACGGCACCGATCCGGCGCCGACGCTTCAGGAGTTCCGGGAACTGGTCGACGACGGGGCCATCCACTACTTCATCCGGTCTCGCATCATGGCCGGCCGATTCGGCGGACACATCCCCAGCGGCAGCCGGGCCGCCACCGAGATCGCCGAATGGGTGCAGGCCCACTACAACCCGATCAACGTCGACGACACCACCATCTACGACCTGACTCGACGTGCGACGAACACATAGCAGGCGCATAGCTTCGCCCCACTCAGATCACAAGCCGCCGGAGAACGATGAAGTCATGACAACCTTGGTCCACGATCCCGAGCAGCGGTTCCACTTCGCGTCACGGCCCAATGCCGCATTGGCTGCCCGCGAGGCCGGGGTCCCGGTGCTCGACGTCGTCGTGCCGGTGTACAACGAGCAGGCCGCGCTTGCCCATTCGATACGGCGGTTGCACCGCTACCTGGACGAGAACTTCGCCGTGCCCGTCCGCATCACCATCGCCGACAACGCCAGCACCGACCACACTCCGCGCATCGCGGCCGATCTGGCAGCCGAACTCGACGAGGTGCGGGTGGTGCGACTGGAGGAGAAGGGACGCGGACGCGCACTGCGCACCGTTTGGTCGGCCTCGGATGCACCGGTCCTGGTCTATATGGATGTGGACCTGTCCACCGATCTGGCCGCGCTCGCGCCGCTGGTGGCACCGTTGATCTCCGGTCATTCGGACCTGGCGATCGGCACCCGACTGGGCCGCGGCTCGCGGGTGGTGCGCGGGGCGAGGCGCGAGTTCATCTCACGCTGCTACAACTTGCTTCTGAAATCGACTCTGGCCGCGCGGTTCTCAGATGCCCAGTGCGGATTCAAGGCGATCCGCGCCGACGTCGCCCACCGGCTGCTGCCTCATGTTGCCGACACCGGATGGTTCTTCGACACCGAGCTGCTGGTGCTGGCCGAGCGCAGCGGTCTGCGTATACACGAGGTTCCGGTGGACTGGGTGGACGATCCGGACAGCCGGGTGGACATCGTCGCCACCGCCACCGCCGACCTCAAGGGGATCGGCCGATTGCTCCGTGGATTCGCCAACGGTTCGATCCCGGTGAACACCATCGCGGCCCAGCTCGGGTCGTCACGGAAATCGGCTGCACCCCAATCCTTGTTGCGCCAAGCGGTGCGATTCGCCGCCGTCGGCGTGGTCTCCACGCTGGCCTATCTGTTGCTCTTCACGGCACTGCGCGCCGGTGTCGGTGCCCAGGCGGCCAACCTGGTGGCCCTGTTGGTGACCGCGATCGGAAACACGGCCGCCAACCGGCGATTTACGTTCGGTATCGCGGGAGCGGGCAACATCACCCGCCATCATCTCGAGGGGCTGACGGTGTTCGCGATCGCGCTGACCATCACCAGTGGATCGTTGGGCCTCCTGCACATCGTCGCTCCGGTGCCGCACCGCGGCGTCGAACTCGCGGTATTGGTGGCGGCCAACCTGCTGGCCACCGTGGTGCGCTTCGTCCTGTTGCGGGGATGGGTCTTTCACCCTTCGCGGACGCGGCGCGCCATCGGGCCGAATCAGGAGACAGGACTATGACGACAACAATTGACCCGGCGCCGGCCTCCGCGGATCCGACCGCCGTACCCGCGAAGACCGTGACCCCGAGGTGGATCCGGCCCTCGTACTGGGCACTGCTGACCGGCACCGCGGTGCTCTACCTCTGGGCGCTCGGTTCGTCCGGGTGGGCCAACAGCTACTACGCCGCCGCGGCGCAGGCCGGTACGCAATCCTGGAAGGCCTGGCTGTTCGGCTCGCTGGACGCCGGCAACGCCATCACGGTCGACAAGCCACCGGCCGCGATGTGGGCGATGGGGCTGTCGGGCCGGCTGTTCGGCTTCGACGAGTTCACCATGCTGTTGCCGCAGGCTCTGATGGGCGTCGGCACGGTGGCACTGCTGTATGCCACCGTGAAGCGGACCAGCGGCCCGGTTGCCGGGCTGATCGCCGGAGCGGCGCTGGCTCTGACACCGGTCGCGGCCTCGATGTTCCGCTACAACAACCCCGACGCGCTTCTGGTGTTGCTGCTGGTGCTGGCGGCCTACCTCATGGTGCGGGCGGTCGGGCCGGTGTCGGCCAGAGCCAGCGCTGGTTGGGTGGCACTGGCCGGATGTGCACTGGGATTCGCCTTCCTGACCAAGATGTTGCAGGCCTTCCTGATCGTGCCGGGCCTGGCGCTGATGTTTGTGGTCGCGGCGCCTGCCGTCGGCATATGGAAACGATTGGGCACCTTGCTGATCGGCGCGGTCACGATGGCCATCTCGTCGGGCTGGTACATCGCGCTGGTCGCATTGTGGCCTGCCGATGCCCGGCCGTATATCGCCGGCTCGACCGACAACAGCCTGCTGCAACTGGCATTCGGCTACAACGGTCTGCAGCGCATCCTGGGGCAAGAGGGTCGAGGGCCCGGCCACGGCCCTGGACCTGGCCATGGTCCCGGCGGCGGTGCCAACCTGATGTTCGGCGGTGATCCGGGGATCGGCCGGATGTTCGGAATGTCCATGGGCACCGAGGCCTCGTGGTTGTTGCCTGCCGCGCTGGTCGGTCTCGTGGCGGCGCTGTGGTTGACGCGTCGCACCGCGCGGACCGCGAGCCTGCGGGCCGGCCTGCTGATGTGGGGTGGTTGGCTCCTGGTCACCGCCGTGGTGTTCAGCTTCATGGACGGGATCATCCACCCTTACTACACAGTGGCGCTGGCTCCGGCCGTGGCCGCGGTCGTGGGGATATCGGTGACCGAATTATGGTCGCTGCGAGAGCGATTTGCGGGACGGCTGATACTCGCGGTGATGCTGGCCGGCACCGGAGTGTGGGCGTTCGTACTGCTCGACCGGACCCCCGACTGGTTGCCGGCGCTGCGCTGGATCGTTCTGATCGGTTCTCTGTTGACCGCGGTGGCCCTGGTTGCGGTGGCCCACCGTCCGGGCAAGCTGCCTGCGGTGGCGGCGATGGCGGGAATCATCTTCGGACTGTCGGCAACCGCGGCCTACACCGTCGAGACGGTGGCGGCCGGACACAGCGGCGGGCCGATCGCCATGTCGGGTCCGAAGCGGGTTGCCGGCTTCGGCGGGCCAGGTGGACCTGGCGGACCACCGCCTGGCTTCGGGCGCGCCGACGATCCGGCCCTGGCCGAGCTCATCGCCGGTGCCGATGGTCGGTGGGCCGCCGCGAGCGTGGGGTCGATGATGGTCAGCGATCTCGAGCTCAAGACGGGGGAGTCGCTGATGGCGATCGGCGGGTTCACCGGTAGCGACGATTCGCCCACGCTGGCCCAGTTCCAGCAGTACGTCGCCGACGGCCAGGTCCGCTATTTCCTGGACCGGCCCGAGGGGGGTCGTGGTGGGCCGCCGCGCGAAGAGCACGGCAGTGCCGCGCAGATCACTGATTGGGTGAAGGCGACCTTCGCCAAGATCGTGGTCGGCAACACCCCGGTGTACGACCTCGCGTCGCCGCGTACCTGACCACGGGAATGACACCCCCGTGATTGACACCGCGGCGGCCCGGCGGATAGATTCCTGGTCATGCTTGCAATTCTGGCCATTCCTACCAACTTAACGGGGAAGCGATGACCACCGCACAAAAATCCGATCAGCAGGCGGTCCGCGCCGGCAATTACGAGCTGAGCCACCTGCGCGCGCTGGAGGCCGAGGCCATCCACATCATCCGCGAGGTCGCCGCGGAGTTCGAGAAGCCAGTGCTGCTGTTCTCCGGCGGCAAGGACTCGATCGTGATGCTGCACCTGGCGGTCAAGGCCTTCGCACCGGGCCGGTTGCCGTTCCCGGTCATGCACGTGGACACCGGCCACAACTTCGACGAGGTGTACGAAACCCGCGACGAGCTTGTCGAGCACTACGGCGCCCGCCTGGTCGTCGCCAAGGTGCAGGATGACATCGATGCGGGGCGGGTCGTGGAGACCATCCCGTCACGTAACCCGATCCAGACCATCACGCTGCTGCGCGGCATCCGGGAGAACAAGTTCGACGCGGCATTCGGTGGGGCACGGCGCGACGAGGAGAAGGCCCGCGCCAAGGAGCGCGTGTTCTCCTTCCGCGACGAGTTCGGCCAGTGGGACCCCAAGGCTCAGCGCCCCGAGCTGTGGAACCTGTACAACGGTCGCCACCACAAGGGTGAGCACATCCGGGCCTTTCCGATCTCCAACTGGACCGAGTTCGACATCTGGTCCTACATCGGCGCCGAGAAGATCAAGCTGCCCTCCATCTACTACGCGCACCAGCGCAAGGTGTTCGAGCGCGACGGCATGCTGCTGGCGGTGCACAAGTACATGCAGCCCCGCAAGGACGAACCGGTGATCGAGAAGACCGTGCGATTCCGCACCGTCGGTGACGTCACCTGCACCGGCTGTGTCGAGTCCACGGCCGCAACGGTTTCCGAGGTCATCGCCGAGACCGCGGTGTCCCGGCTCACCGAGCGTGGCGCCACCCGGGCCGATGACCGGATCTCCGAGGCCGGAATGGAAGATCGCAAGCGCGAGGGGTATTTCTGATGAGCACGTTGTTACGCATCGCCACCGCGGGATCCGTCGACGACGGCAAGTCCACGCTGATCGGCCGGTTGCTGTTCGACTCCAAGGCGGTGATGGAGGATCAGCTGGCCGCCGTCGAGCGGACCTCCAAGGAGCGCGGCCACGACTACACCGACCTGGCGTTGGTCACCGACGGTCTGCGGGCCGAGCGCGAGCAGGGCATCACGATCGACGTCGCCTACCGCTACTTCGCCACGGCCAAGCGCAAGTTCATCATCGCCGACACTCCGGGGCACATCCAGTACACCCGCAACATGGTGACCGGAGCCTCCACCGCACAGTTGGTCATCGTGCTGGTCGACGCGCGCCACGGACTGCTCGAGCAGTCCCGTAGACACGCGTTCCTGGCCTCACTGCTGGGCATCCAGCACATCGTGCTGGCCGTGAACAAGATGGACCTGATCGATTGGGACCAGGAGCGGTTCGAGGCGATCCGTGACGAGTTCCATGCGTTTGCCGCGCGGTTGGATGTGCACGATGTGACGACGATCCCGATGTCGGCACTCAACGGCGACAACGTGGTGACCAAATCCGATGTCACGCCTTGGTATGAGGGTCCGTCGCTGCTGAGCCACCTCGAGGACGTCTACATCGCCGGTGACCGCAACCTGGTCGACGTGCGCTTCCCGGTGCAGTACGTGATCCGCCCACAGACGCATGAGCACGCCGATCACCGTAGTTACGCCGGCACCGTGGCCAGCGGTGTGCTGCGCCCCGGGGACGATGTGATCGTGCTGCCGGCCGGAAAGCCCACTCGCATCACTCAGATCGACGGCCCCAGTGGCGTCGTCGAAGAGGCATTCCCTCCGATGGCGGTGTCGATCAGCTTGTCCGACGACATCGACATCTCCCGCGGCGACATGATCGCCCGGCCCAACAACCAGCCCCGGGTCACCCAGGAGTTCGACGCCACGGTGTGCTGGATGGCCGACGGATCGTCACTGGAGCCCGGTCGCGAATACCTGATCAAGCACACGACCCGCACCACCAGGGCCAAGATCACCGGGCTGGACTATCGCCTGGACGTCAACACCCTGCACCGGGACAAGTCCGCTACGGCGCTCAAACTCAATGAGCTGGGCCGTGTCTCGCTGCGTACCCAGTCGCCGCTGCTGCTGGACGAGTACAGCCGCAACGGCTCCACCGGATCGTTCATCCTGATCGACCCCAACACCAACGGCACCGTCGGCGCCGGCATGGTGTTGCGCGACGCCCGCAACGAGACCGCGAGCCCCAACACCGTCCGGCACGAGTCACTGTGCACCACCGAGGATCGGCTCTCGAAGGGCCGGACCGTGTGGTTCACCGGTCTGTCCGGCTCGGGGAAGTCCTCGGTGGCGATGCTCGTCGAGCAGAAACTGCTCGAAAAGGGCGTTCCGGCATACGTTCTGGACGGAGACAACCTGCGCCACGGGCTGAACGCGGACCTTGGCTTCTCGATGGCCGACCGCGCCGAGAACCAACGTCGGCTGGCCCACATCGCGGCGATTCTGGCCGACTCCGGCCAGGTTGTACTGGTGCCCGCGATCAGCCCGCTGGAGGAGCACCGGGCACTCGCGCGCAAGGTGGCCACGGACGCCGGTCTCGAATTCTTCGAGGTGTTCTGCGACACCCCGCTGGAGGACTGCGAACGCCGTGATCCCAAGGGTTTGTACGCCAAGGCGCGGGCCGGCGAGATCACCCATTTCACCGGCATCGACAGCCCGTACCAGCGGCCGAAGAACCCGGATCTGCGGCTGACACCGGAGCACAGCACCGCTGAACTGGCCGACATGGTGATCGAGCTGTTGGAACTGCCGTCGTGAACGATCACGAACTGGCGGCCCGGCTGGCCACCCGGGCCGGGGATCTGCTGCTCGACGTCCGCGCCGACTACGCCGATGCCCCGGCCGCCGAGCGGAAGGCCGCCGGGGACAAGCAGTCCCACGACTTCCTGATGGCTGAGTTGGCCAAGATGGTTCCCGCCGACTCGGTGCTGTCGGAGGAGGCCACGGCCGATGAGCGCGCCGACCCGGCCCGGTTGAGCGCCGAGCGGGTGTGGATCGTCGACCCGCTCGACGGCACCCGGGAGTTCTCCGAACTCGGCCGCGACGACTGGGCTGTGCACGTGGCGCTGTGGAGCGCAGGTGAACTCGTGGCCGGGGCGGTCGCGTTGCCCGCCCAGAACACCACGCTGTCCACCCCTGAGGTGGCTGCACCGCGTCCGTTCGACGGCCCGCCGCGAGTCGTGGTGTCGCGCACTCGGCCACCCGCGGTGGCGCTGGCGGTGCGCGAGGCGCTCGACGGAACATTGGTCGAAATGGGTTCGGCCGGAGCCAAAGTCGCAGCGGTCATCCGCGGGGTGGCCGATGTCTATGTGCATGCCGGTGGTCAGTACGAGTGGGATTCGGCTGCACCCGTCGCGGTGGCCCGCGCGGCCGGCCTGCACACCTCACGCATCGACGGTTCGCGGCTGGTCTACAACTCGGCCGACCCCACGCTGCCCGATCTGATCGTCTGCCGGCCCGAGCTGGCCGAACGGGTGCTGGCGGTCACTGCCGGATAGTCGGCACACCAACGGGGAGCTCGTCGGTTCCGACATTGGCGCAGGCGAGCTTTAGTTCGTAGAGTGCGCTGATCGAATTCTGGTACCCGCCCATGTAGTTCTTGTCGGGCCACCCGTTCGGCGGCGCACTGTGGTTGCCCTGGCCGAACTGGTGCAGCGCGTCGGCGAATGCCAGCGCTTTCCGCCTCAAGTCGGGGTCTTCGATCGAAGCCGCTTCATCGCGGGCCGCGACCGCCGCGGCGGCGGCTTCTCGGGGTGCGTTCGGATCGCCGGCACCGTCTTTTCCCGCCGAAACGCCTGGGATGACCAAGTGGTGGGCGACCTGATCGACGCGTTGGCAGTCAGCGCTGGGTTCGTCACTGTCCTCGGTGGCGTAACCGACCGCAACCATGATCAGCATCACCGGCGCCGCGACTGCCAACATGACCAGCCTGATCTTGGCCCCCGACCAATCCGGTAGTCCCATCATTGGAGCCTAAACGCGGCGACGGGTCACTACGCTCGTCAAAATGAGCCGCCCTACCTTGCGCGAATTGGCCAGTCTTCCCGCCGTGCCGGCCCGCCTCGCCGATTCCACCCTGGTCCTGATCGACTGCCAGAACACCTACACCCAGGGAATCATGGAACTCGAAGGGGTGCAGGCCGCCCTGGAGCAGGCGGCGCAACTGCTCGATCGGGCCCGCAGCGCGGGTATCCCGATCATCCACATCCAGCATTCCGACGGTCCGGGCTCGCTGTACGACGTCGAAGGGGAGAGCGGTGCAATCGTGGCATCGGTGGCGCCGCGCGCGGGAGAACCCGTGGTGGTCAAGCAGTTCCCCAATTCGTTCGTGCAGACCGACCTCGACGATCGACTGAAGGGCCTGGGTGCGTCGAACCTGGTGCTCGCCGGTTTCATGACGCATATGTGCGTCAACTCCACCGCGCGCGGCGCATTCAATCTCGGGTATGCCCCCACGGTGGTGGCCGCCGCCACCGCCACCCGCACGTTGGCGGGCCCCGACAGTGCACCTGTGCCTGCCGCGATCATGCAGTCGGCGAGCCTGGCCGCGATGTCGGACCTGTTCGCCGTCGTCGTGCCGGATGCACAGGCAGTCCCGGACTGAGGCCCGCGGTCACGGGTGCCGGCAGGTCTCGTACTCGTCCACCAGCGCCTGTTCGGCCGGAGGTGGCTGATACACCAGCAGGTCGCGGGCTGTGCACCCGCCGACGGTGACGGTGATGGGACCGGTGGCCTGCCCGCTGCCGGTGATGTGCCCTTGTATCTGGTCGCTGGCGGTGTAGAGCGTCGGCTCGCCAAGCGTTGCCACGAGCGGCAGGTGACGTTGCGCGAGTTCGGCGGCGTCTGCCGGGTCGCGGGAACGGGTCTGTTCTGCCAGCCATACCGGTGCTTGCACGCGGCCGTTGATCGTCAGCTTGTTGGTGTGCGGGACGGCCTGATCGGCGTTCAGCTGCTTCCAGACGTCGAGTTCACGCGCCGTCGGGAAGCGACGGGTGCTCTTGATGTCGGCTGGGTGGTCGTCACCCGCGCTGATCGTCCAGGTCAGGTTGGCCAGATCGGCGAATTTTTCGGACAGCGTGCTGACCGCTGCGGCGACGTCGCGGTAATCGGCGGCATCGGCCAGTCGAATCGAGCCGACATCGGAATGCCCCCATTCCGGCACCGGGAACCGGCCGTCGGGGTGGGTGACCGTGGCACGTAGACGTACTGTGGCCGCGGGGAATTCGCGTTGCAGGCCGACCCAGTTGCGTGCCTGCGAGAGGATCTGCTGGTCGTTGCCGAGGGGCAGCCTGCCGCTGTCGATTGCGAAGACGTTCGAGCCGTGGTGCGCGGTGAGCTCGGTGTGGTACCCGGTGTAATTGACCATCGTGAGGCCCTGGAGATACCGGGATACCATTGCGACGAACTGGTTTTCGGTGATCCCGGGCTCGGTCTCGACGTCAATGGTGAAGCGCACCAGGTCTTGGGCGGGGCGGTTGGTGACGGTGTGGTGGACCGTCTGAACTCCGGGCATCTGGCCGAGCAGTCGAGCCAAGCGTGCGACATCTGCGCTGCGGTCGGGCGGGCCGGCCTGGCATGCGGTCAGGACTGCGGTCAGGACCACGAGGCCGGCGGTGATCGCCCAGGAGCGCCAAGGATTCTGGTGCGTCACGCGGTGGATGACCGTTTGGCAAACCGCACGAACGGTATGCGTTCTCCTGCCGCCCGGAAATCGGCTTCGGAACCGTCGACCGAGAATCCCATCAGCCGTGGCAACAGATACTTGGCGGCCAACCGGTGCTGTGTCGCGTATCGCGCGAAAATGTCCGCGCCTTGAGCCTGGTCCACCGGGTGGGCGGTCACCGGCAAGGTCCGCCTGCCGACCTGGATCGTCACGTCGGGAGTGTGCAGAACATTGCGATACCACGCCGCGGTGGGGCCCCAGCCCGATGCGACGACGAAACTGTCGGTGGCCTTGTCGTGGTCGACAACTTCGAGGACCACCTCACGTTGCTTGCCGGTGACCCGCCCGATGTGGTGCAGCAGCAGGATGCGTTCGCCGAGAAGCCAGCCCAGTCTCCACCGATAGAGCTGGATGGGGGCGCGGTACAGGAGTCTGCTCAATCCACTGGGCGGACTGACGTTTTTGATGATCTTCATGACTGCCGTCCCTTCCTCGGAATTGCAAGCTAGTGCAATTATTGCATACTGCAATGGTGCTGAAACCAACCTGTCCGCACCTGGCGCCGGCTCAGATCCCCCTTGTGTGTGCTCGATGGCTGCGCGAGGGCTCGGCCGCGCTCGTCCCGATGGCCGTGGTGGTGGGCGCAGTCACGGGGCTGGCGGCCGTGGCGTTTCGTTGGCTCGTCACGACCTTCACCCGCATGTTCACCGGCTACGACGATTATTCGGCACTGGGGCGCGTGGCGAGCACGCATTGGCCGTGGCTGGGATTTTGGTTCTTGCTGCTGGCCCCGGTGATTGCCGGCGCCGTCTACGGGCCGATTGTCCATCGATTCGCGCCGGAGGCACGCGGCCACGGTGTCCCGGAAGTGATGAATGCGGTCAGTCGCCGTGGTGGCCGGATTGCGCCGCAGGTGACGTTGGTGAAGGCCCTGGCGTCGGCTCGACGCTCGCCCAGTTGCTTCGTCTGAACACGTCCCGGGTGCGATTGCTGGTGGCTTGCGGTGCCGCGGGCGGGATTTCGGCAACTTTCAACACCCCGCTGGCCGGACCGTTCTTCGCGATGGAACTCATTCTTCGTGATTTTGCCGCCGAATCATTCGGCGCGGTGGTGCTTTCCAGTGTCACCGCCAGTGTGGTGGGCCGCGCACTGCTCGGCGACGAACCGTTCCTCGAGCTGCCGACGTTCGCGGTGCACAGCCCCGTCGAGTATTCGCTCTACATCGCCCTCGGAGTCGTCGTCGGGATCGTCGGCGTCCTCTTCTCCAAATTGTTGTATCTCGTCGAGGACGTGTGCGACTGGGCTTGGCGCGGTCCAGAATGGGCGCGCCCCGCCGTCGGCGGGTTGTTCCTGGGCGGCATACTGATCGCCGTACCGCAGCTCTACGGAGTCGGATACCCGGTGTTGCAAGACGCGGTCGGGGGCCGGTACCTCCTCGGGATGCTGCTGTTGCTGATGGTCGGGAAGATGTTCGCGACCAGTCTGACGATCGGAATCGGCGGTTCAGGTGGCGTTTTCGCGCCGACGTTGTTCATCGGCGCCATGGCAGGCACCGCGTTCGGGACCCTGGTTCATGAGGCCTTTCCCAGCACCACCGAGGCGGCAGGGGCATACGGATTGATAGGCATGGGCGCGGCACTCGGCGGCGCCACACGAGCACCGATCACCGCGGTCATCATCCTCTTCGAGCTGACCGGACAGTATTCGATCATCCTCCCGCTGATGGTCGCGGTGGCCATCGCCGCCGGGACCGGCAGGCTCCTTTCCAAGGAGACGATCTACACGGCCAAACTGTGGCGCCGGGGCGTTGACCTGGATGCACCGCCTGCGGTGCCGGCAACGGTGCACGACCTGATAGGACCGGCCCCTGATCCGTTGCCGGAGAACACCTCCCTCAAGGCCGCTGTCGACCGCTTCGCTGCGGAGCCTGGTGACATGCTGCCGGTGGTCACAGCTGACGGCGCGTACCGCGGTTGCGTGTCAGCACGGGACCTCACCGCGGCACTGGGCCGCTCGAATCCACCCGAATCCATTACCGACCTCGTGTGGCATCCGCCATCGATCAACATCGCGGATACCACGGCACCGGTGACCACCTCCGGTGGGACCAACCTGATCGGCTGGATAACGGGTGAATCCGTGACAGGCCGTCGGCACTCCGAGACCAGGGGGCGCGCATGAACCGTCTCTGGTTCAGATCAATCGGAATTCTCACAGCGGCAGTTGGGGTTTCGGTCGTCGCAGGGTGTGGTGGTGTTACCGTCCCCGCTGCGAACAGCGCGCGGCCGCACCCAGCGTCGGGCTTCGGACAATCGATGAACACCCTCACCGCGCAGCAGTTGGTCAACGCGATTACAGATGCCGGCCTACCGGTGCCCGGCTCACACGACGTCAGTGGTCTGCGATGCCCGCAAGTAGGGTGCCTCGACGACATCGAATCAGACACCATCTCTGTGATGACGTTTCCCAGCACCGGTCGGGCCGAGCTCTACGCTGGTTCGATCCCGGATATGTTTCAGATCGCGAATGTCGTCGTCAGGTTCGATGCGTCCGTCCCGCCAGGCAACCGGCGAAGCTATGAGACCGTCCTGGGGCGCACGCTCGAATGACCTCAGAGGTCGCTGTGGGCCGGAGGTTCACCGCCGGCTGCGGTAAACGCCGTGAGCGCGGTGACCAGCCCGCGGCGTTCGCGCGCCGGCATGGTTTCGACCACACGGGCAATTTCTGCGCGGCGGCGGGCCGTCACGGTGTCCACCACTTCCCGCCCGCGCTGGCTCAATTCGGCAACCAGTTCGCGGCGCGAGCTCGGATTTGGCCTGCGGTCGATCAACCCCGCTGTGACCAGGCGCTCGACCATGCGGCCGACGGTCGAAGGTTGAACGTCGAGTAGGCCGGCCAGGGTCGCGAGGTTCGACGGACCGCGGCTGGAGAGGATCACCAACGCGCGAAACTGGGGGACGGTGATCGACTCGCCCAGTTCGGCGATCGAGCGTGCCGATATGGCGACCAACAGCCGCGACGCGGTGACCAAGGCGTCGGTGATCGCATCCACCGAATCGTCGACCGGTGTGTCATCCCGGACGTCCACAAGCGCTCCTCCCGATATCTACCCCGGTATACCAGTGTGGAACTCCGGCGCCCGAACCGATCGCCGAGTCGTAGCTCTGGCACGGCCTCCTGGCACAATCTGAGAGCATGCGGATGTCGGCGAAGGCGGAGTATGCCGTCCGAGCCATGGTTCAGCTCGCGACGGTCGCCGAGGGCGAGCTCGTCAAGACCGATGACCTGGCCAAGGCGCAGGGAATCCCGGCGCAGTTCCTCGTCGATATTCTCACCGCCCTGCGCACCGACAGGCTCGTCCGCAGCCATCGCGGTCGCGAAGGAGGCTACGAGCTGGCCCGTCCGGCCGGCGACATCAGCATCGCCGACGTGTTGCGCTGTATCGACGGACCCCTGGCGAGCGTGCGGGACATCGGGCTGGGGGATCTGCCCTATTCCGGGCCGACGGCGGCGCTGACCGATGTCTGGCGGGCCCTGCGGGCCAGCATGCGCTCGGTGCTCGAGGAGACCAGCCTGGCCGATGTGGCGGCCGGTTCGCTACCCGGGCACGTCGACAAGCTGGCCAACGCCTACCGCGATCAGGAGCATGAGCGCGGGCACCGCTGAACGGGGTCAGCCGCCGTACGGACGGGTGATGATTTCCAGGTAATGCCCTGACGGGTCCCGAAAGTAGACCCCGCGTCCGCCGTCGTTGTGGTTGATCTCGCCGGGGTGTTGGCCGTGTGGGTCGGCCCAGTGTTGCAGCCCGCGGTCGCGGATCTTGCCGTAGATCGAGTCGAACTCGTCCTCGGACACGAGGAACGCGTAGTGCTGTGGCCGGACTTCCTCGTCGGCACCGGCCTGGGCGTAGTCGAGACTGACCCCGTGATTGAGCGTCACGGCGAGAAACGGACCGAACTCCTGCGGGCCTGGCAGGCCGAACAACTCGGTGAAGAACTCGGCTGAGACCTGCCGATCCCTGGAGGCCACGATGGTGTGATTGAAGGTGATCGCCATATCCGTCCAGTAAACCGCTGGACGGGTGCCACCGGCAACGGTGCAGGATGGGACCATGCCCAACACCCCGATTCTGGCCGGGTCACAGGTGCGGCTGCGGCCACCGGCCGTCGAAGACGCCCATGCGTTGTACACCCGGATCGCCTCCGATCCTGAGGTGACGCGCTATCTGTCCTGGCGCCCGCACTCGGGGGTGGCCGAAACTCGCCGCGTGATCACCACGTTGTTCAACGTCGGTGATGAACAGACCTGGCTGGTTGAGGTCGAAGGCGAAGTGGCGGGGCTGTGTGCGCGAAGGCGCCCGCAGCCGTACGCGGTCGAGTTGGGTTACTGCTTGGCCCGGCCCTGGTGGGGGAGAGGCCTGATGTCGGAAGCGGTTTCGCTGATTCTGACTGACGTGGAGCCCGATCCCGCGGTGTACCGGGTAACGGCGTACTGCCACGTCGACAATGCCGGCTCGGCCGGGGTCATGCGGCGGTGCGGTCTGGCGCTGGAGGGAAGGCTGGCGCGCTACGCGGTGTTTCCCAACATCAGTGACGAACCGCAGGACGTGCTGCTGTTCGGGAAGGCGGTGCGGTGATGGACATATTCGATGTTCGGGGCCTGCGCCGTCCGGTGCTCGTGGCGCCGATGGCCGGTGGGCCCTCCACTCCGGAGCTGGCCGCGGCGGGCAGTAACGCCGGCGGGCTGGGATTCCTCGCCGCCGGCTATCTGACCGCCGACGCACTGGCCGAACGGATCGATGCGGCGCGTGGTTTGACCACAGAACCCCTCGGGGTGAATCTTTTTGTGCCGCAGCCAAGTGCGGGAACCTCCGAGCAGATCCGAGCGTACGCCGCCGAATTGGCCGGTGAGGCGCAGCGCTACAGGGTCGAACTCGGCACGCCCCGATTCGACGTCGATGCGTGGGCGGAGAAACTCGACGTGGTCAACGACCTGCGACCCGAGGTGGTGTCGTTCACCTTCGGATTGCCCAGCGCATCGGAACTCGCCCGGTTGCGCGGTGCCGGTATCACCACCGTCGGGACGGTGACGACGCCGGTCGAGGCGCAGGCGGCCGTGGCCCGTGGGGTGGACGCGCTCGTGGTCCAGGGGCCCGGGGCCGGTGGCCACCGCGGCACGTTCGATCCGGCCGCGACACCCGCATCTGAACCGCTGGACCAACTCTTGGTGGAAGTGGTGGCTGCCGTTGACGTCCCGGTCATCGCGGCGGGTGGGCTGGTCAGCGCCGAGGATGTGGCGGGCGTGCGGGCTGCCGGTGCGGTGGCCGCCCAACTCGGTACCGCGTTCCTGCTGGCCGACGAAGCCGGTAGCAGCCCGGTGCATCGTGCTGCTCTGCAGAATCCGGATTTCACCGAAACCGTTGTCACCCGGTCATTTTCCGGTCGCTACGCCCGCGGGTTACGCAACCGATTCATCACCGAGCATGATGCCCAGGCCCCGCTGGGCTATCCCGAGATCCATTACTTGACCAGCCCGGTTCGCAAGGCCTCGGTGGCCGCCGGTGATCCGCAGGCCACCAACGTGTGGGCCGGAACCGGGTGGCGCCAGGCCCGGACCGGTTCGGTGGCCGAGATCTTCGACCGGGTGACACCGGGCCGCTAGCCCCGTCCGCGGCCCCCCGTACGTTCGACGACGCGGTCTACGACGACATCGCCGTCGTCGGAGCGGGCCGTGACCTCGGCGGCCGCGCTGTCGGCGACGGTGGTCTCCGGTACCCGCACGGTCGTCGAGGATCCGGACTGGGCATGCACCAGATACGGTCCGCGCCCGGGCAATCCGATCACCACATCGCCGTTGCGGCTCGCCGCGTCGACGCGCCGCGGGGCGGTGTCGCGGAAATCGACGGTGATGTCGCCGTCTGACGTGGTGGCGCTGAACTCTTCGGTGACCGCGATCGGATCGCGCGAGACGACCTCGCCGTCGACCGCGTGGGCCTCGATGCGGCGGGCAGCACCACGCAGGATGATCGCCCCACTGGTGACGCGGGAGATCAACTGGTCTACGTCTGCCTGTGCGATCACGGTGCCGAGCTCCTGCTCGGTGCGCACCGTCAGCCGCCGGGCCTGCTCCGGCGGTACGGCGATCGTGATCTCACCGCCGCGGGCCCACTCGAGCATGCGGGAAGGTTTGCCCGCGATGACGATCCGGGTCTCGTCGCCGTCGGTGCTGAGCTCAAGACGGTGCGCACCGCTGCGGGAGGTGTTCACCAGACGCAGATCCGCGGCGGCTTCGCGGGTTTCGCGGTCCGCGGTGATGCGGATCGCGACCGGGATGTGCGCCGTGTCGATCACCAGCGACCGCATGGTGGCGGGCAGTCCTTGATGATCGGTGACGACGCGGACGGTGCTGACGGCCCAGGCCGTCACGCCGAGTGCGGCCACGGTGCCGGCCACCAGCAGGGTGGCCGCGGCGATCAGGACGAGGCGGAATGTGGTGCGCCCGCCGGGGGTCAACCGAGGAGGCGGATTGACCGGTGGCGGAGGGGCGATGGTGGTCACGATGACGTTCCTTCCCGGGGCGACGTTCGGTCTAGGTCTCGAGGTAACGCAGCACCGCCAGCACGCGGCGGTTCTCGCTCTCGTCGGGAGCGAGGTCGAATTTCGTGAAGATCGATGCGATGTGCTTCTCTGCCGATCCGACCGAGATGTGCAGGGCTGCAGCGATCGCCGAGTTGGTCTTGCCCTCCGCCATCAACTGCAGGACGTCGCGCTCGCGAGGGGTCAGCTGGTCGAGGGCACTGTGGCGGGCCGAACGCACCAAGATCTGTGACACCACCTCGGGGTCGAGCACGGTGCCCCCGCCGCCCACGACGGCCACGGCATCGAGAAACGCGGGGACATCAGCCACCCGGTCCTTCAACAGGTAGCCGAATCCTCTTGTGTCCGAGGCGATCAGATCGGCTGCGTAGCGCTCCTCGACGTAGTGGGACAGCACCAGGACCGGGGACTCCGGGTTCTGGCTGCGCAGCAGGGCCGCCGCGCGGATGCCCTCGTCGGTGAACGTCGGTGGCATCCGGACGTCCAGGATGGCCAGGTCGGGACGATGTTCGTTGACCAGGCGCAGCAGGTTGGTGGCGTCGGGCACGCCGGCGACGACCTCGTGCCCGGCGTCGGCCAGGATCCGTTCGATGCCCGCCCGCAGTAGTGCCGAGTCCTCGGCGATCACGATGCGCATGGCAGCACCGCCGTGACGATCGTGGGGCCGGTGGCGGGGCTGGACACCCCGAACGTCCCGCCTGCGGCGCGTACCCGCTCGTCCAGTCCACGCAGCCCTGTCGCGTGCTCGCCGCCATCGATGACCGCACCGCCCCGGCCGTCGTCGAACACCGAGACGTACAGCACGTTGGCGGCCTCATCCAACCGGACGGTGACAACCGCCTGCGACGCATCGGCGTGCTTGGCGACATTGGTCAATGCCTCGGCGACCACGAAATAGGCGACCGACTCCACCTCATCGGACAACCGGCGCGGGAGTTCGATGTGCAGTGTGGTCGGTACCCCGGAGGTCTCGGTACGTTGCACCACCGACGACAAGGCCGCGTCCAGGCCCCGATCCGACAGGATCGTCGGGGCGATACCGCGCACCACGTTGCGCAGTTCGACCAGTGCGTTCTTGGCGTCGTCGTGCGCCTCGGTGATCAGCGCCTTGGCGGCGGGCAGATCCGAATCCAGTTTGGTCTGGGCCAGTCCGATCGTCATCGCCAGTGACACCAGCCGGGGCTGCACGCTGTCGTGCAGATCGCGTTCGATGCGGTGACGCTCGGTGTGTGCCGAGGAGACCGCACCCTGCCGGGCATCGGCCAGGGCGTTGACCTGATACTCCAGGGCGGCCGTCGGCGAGGGCGGCAAGAGCCATCGATCGATCGCGGCATCCATGGCCGGGGCGAAGATCAGGATGGCGACCGCAGCGATCACCGCGACGATCGCCAGTAGCCAGGCGATCGGCGGCGACACGAAGACCAGGCCGGCGTCCTCGTCGCTCTGACGGATGGCAGCGGCCGCAGCCGGACCCACGAACGCGAATGTGAGCAACAAGAATGCCAGGCCGGTGGCCAGCATGTCGTAGGTCATCCGCAGGTAGTGATGGCAGAAACCTTTCCAGAACCGGGTACTGCTGATGTCCAGCCACAGCTGATGCGCCCACCCCTGGAAGCCGGTGTGCGGTGACAGCCGGCGCGGCGGGATCCCGATACCCAGGCCGAACACCGCTTCACTACGCGACCGCTCGACCCACTCGACGCCACGGATCAGGTAGACGAACACCACCGCGGCGAGCACGAATCCGATCACCGACGGAATCGAGGAGACTCCGATAACCAAGAGAGACAACGGTATCCAGAACCACACCAATGCCAGTGCGGCGCCGGTGATCATCGACGCGGTCGGCACGAAGCCGATGGTGGGGGCGCGGTGGGCGGTTTCGCTGATTGCGACCATGGCTTCAAACCTACGAAGTCCGGCGGTCTGGCGACACAGCGTTTTCCTCCGAATGCCGGTGGGGGATATCCCCCAGGCTTATTTGGGGGCGGTGAGCTCCAACGCGATGTTGTCGGGGTCGCGGAACTCCAGGATGTAGGACGGGCCGATGTCCTTGACCGGTTCATGCGCGATACCCAAGCCGTCGAGGTGGCCCGCGGCCTCGTTCAACTGGGAGATGTTCTTCAGCCGGAAGGCCAAGTGGTCCAGCCCGGTTCGGTTCTCGTCGAACATGTCACGCCCGACCGGACGCAGGCCGATCAGCGTTGCCCCGGCGTCGTAGATGACCCCGCCGAACAGAAAACCGAGACGGGCCCGGACCGCCGGACCGGCATCCTGCGGCAGCTCGATGAGGACCGGCCACCCGAAAACGCTCTCGTAGAACTGCCGTGACCGTTCGATGTCGGTGACCGTGAGCCGCACATGCGCGACCGACGACGTGGTGATGGCCATGGGTTCATGCTGCCACTCGACATGACAGAATTCGTGCGTGCGCGTGGGGATGACGATGCCGGTTATGGAACCTCAGTTGGATGCGACGACGCTGCGGTCCTGGGCGCACGTCATCGACGGGGGTCCGTTCTCGTCGCTGTGTTGGGGAGAGCGGATCGCCTTCGACAACCCGGACAGCCTGACCCTGCTCGGTGCCCTGGCGGCGTGGACCGATCGGGTGCGGCTGGTGACGACGGTGATCGTGCCGCAGCTGCACGATCCGGTGATGCTGGCGAAAGCCCTGTCGACCGGGGATCTGCTCAGCGGCGGGCGGTTGACCGTGGGTATCGGTGTGGGTGGTCGTCACGAGGATTACCACGCCGTCGGCGCCGATCCGGCGTCTCAGACGCGGCGTGCACTGGCCGAGCGCGTCGCGGTGATGAAGCGGGTGTGGGCCGGGGAGAAGGTCACCGAATCGGTGCTTCCGGTCGGACCGCCTCCGGTGCAGGCCGGCGGACCGCCCCTGCACATCGGCACCATCGGGCCCAAGACCATCCGTGATGCCGCGGCCTGGGCCGACGGCGTGGCAGGCACGACCCTGGACCTGGATCTGACCCGCCAGGCCGAATTGTTCGACATCGCCCGGACCGCCTGGGCCGAGGCCGGTAAACCCAAGCCCCACCTGGCCACCTCGTTCTGGTTCGCCCTCGGGAAACCCGAGGAGGCTCGCGCCCAGGTGCACCGGCACCTGCGCCGCTACATGAACTGGATCCCGGCCGAATACGTCGATGCCATGGCGCCCACGACCGGGTGGGCCGGTACCGAAGAGGAGCTGATCGAGATCCTCGGCAAGTTCGAGGACATCGGCACCGACGAGGTGCACCTGATCCCGACAAGTTCCGACATCGATCAGTTGCGTCGCGTCGCCGAGGTGGCACAAGGTTTCGCCTGAGCCTGCGCGCCGGGCCCCCACCAGCAAAACGTGAGCAAGATCATTTCGGCGGTCGCGCGTAGTCTGCATCTCGAAGCCGCGAGGAGTACCCGGGTGTTGCGGCTCTCCGCTGCCGCGGTGATCGACATTCTGGGACACCGCGAATATCCAGCATAAATGGGTCGGCGACGGCGGTGTTAACCCAGCGGTCACCTGGTGTTCGGTTTCGATGCAGCAAGCGCCGCGCGGTCGCAGGTCACGCGCCGACCCGCCCAGCGGGTTGCTCAGTTACAGCAAACTATCTCGGGAGCCGGTCACGGCGCGCGTTCTCGAGGTTCTGGGACTAGCGTTTCAAATTGGCGTCATCGTCAGACGGCGTCGAACGCGACAGTTGGGGACCCAGATGCACAAGAGTTTGATCGCCACGACCCTCGCCGCGGGGGCCGTCGGCGCCGCGGTCGCGCTCTCCGCACCGGCGTCGGCCGATTCCAAAGGCAACAGCACCGTGGGGTGCTCACCGTGTGACCGCGTGAACTCGTCGGTCACCGATGCCGTAACGGACGCCGCCAAGAGCGCGCTCACCGGCGGAGTGGACCTGCCCGAGAGCCCGATCGTGGAGAAGTGGACGAACTTCCCGGGCAAAACCGCCGAGAAGTGGGGTGGTTTCCCCGGCAGGACGGCCGAGAAGTGGGCGACGTTCCCGGGCAAGACCGCCGAGAAGTGGGGCGGCTTCCCCGGCAAGGTCCTCAAGAAGTGGACCGGACTGGGCTGAACCCAGACCGGTCAGGCGGTTGCGTCGTCCTGCGCCAAGTGGTCGGCCAGCAGCCTGCCGGCATTGCGGATGTGCCGGGCCATGGCGGCGCGGGCCTGGTCCGCGTCGTTCGTGCGGAGATGCTCGATGATCGCGCGGTGATCCTGGGCTGAGGCCTCCGGCCACCCTTCCACCGCCGCGAAGAACTTGCGCGGTGCGTACGCCAACGTCGTCTTGATCAGCCAGCGCATCTTGCGTGATCCGCTCAGCCGGTAGATCAGGGCGTGGAACTGATGATTGAGGCGCTCTTCTGCCTCGAAATCTTTTGCAGTAGCCGCCCTTTCGAGTTCATCTTGGATGCGTTCGAGCTCGTCGACCGTCGCCGGGGTGATCTTCACGGCGGCGCGGGCCGTGAGCTCACCGCCCAGCAGTGCCTGCGCGTCATAGATGTCGCGGATGTCGTCGCTCGACAGCGCAGTCACCATGAAGCCGCGCCGAGGCTCGACGGAAAGAAACCCCTCGGTCTGAAGCTGCAGCAGGCCCTCGCGCGCCGGCGTGGCACTGACCCCGAGCTCGTCGGCGACCGCCTCTGGGCGAATGAATTCTCCGGAATGCAGCTGTCCCGAAACGATCAGCTCCCGAACGTGGGCCGCGACCATGTCGGACAACCGCATCGGCGCCTGTCTCTTCGAATTCCCGGTCATGTCAGGGGGCCTCAGATGTCGAGTCCGCCGCGTTTGACCAACTGCTTGGCGATCACGCCACGCTGGATTTCGTTGGTGCCTTCGCCGACGATCATCAGCGGTGCATCTCGGAAGTAGCGCTCGACGTCGTACTCGGTGGAGTAGCCATAGCCGCCGTGGATCCGGACCGCGTTGAGCGCAATCTCCATCGCGGTCTCGGATGCGAACAGTTTTGCCATGCCGGCCTCCATGTCGCAGCGTCCGCCGGCATCGAGACGCTGCGCGGCATCGAGCAGGAGGCTGCGGGCGGCATAGAGCTTGGTGCCCATGTCGGCGAGCATGTTGCCGACCGACTGGTGCTGCCAGATCGGCACCCCGAAGCTCTCCCGGTCCTGCGCGTACTGCAGGGCGTCATCGAACGCCGCGCGAGCCACACCGGTAGCCCGGGCCGCCACCTGGATCCGTCCGACCTCTAGTCCCTTCATCATCTGCGCGAAGCCGCGCCCTTCAGTGCCGCCCAGCAGGGCATCCGAATCCAGATGGCAGTCAACGAAGTTGATCTCGCAGCTCTCGACGCCCTTGTAGCCCAGCTTCGGCAGGTCCTTCGAGACCGTGAAGCCGGGGACCTTCTCCACCAACAGGATCGACACGCCCTTGTGGGCGGGGGTGGCGGTGGGATCGGTCTTGCACAGCAGGGCGACGAGGCCGGCCTTGCGGGCATTGCTGATCCAGGTCTTCGACCCGTTGACCACATAGCCGGAGTCGTCCTTGGTCGCGACGGTCCGCATGGCCTGCAGATCGGAGCCGCCACCGGGCTCGGTCAGGGCCATCGTGGCGCGCAGCTCCCCGGTGGCCATTCGGGGCAGGTATTTCTGCTTCTGCTCCTCGGTGCCGAATTGCAACAGCAGCTTCGAGACCACGGTATGCCCACCCATCGCGCCGGCCAGGCTCATCCAGCCGCGGGCGAGTTCCTCGGTGACCTGGGCGTAGCAGGGCATCGAAACGGCGGCGAAGCCATACGGTTCCGGGATCGCCAGCCCGAAGATGCCCATCTCCTTCATCGTCTCGATGAGTTCTTCGGGGTAGGTGTTGGCGTGCTCGAGTTCGCGGACCACAGGCCGGACCTGCCTGTCCACGAAGTCGCGGACGGTTTCGACGATGGTCTGCTCTTCGGCGGACAAGGTGATCACTGCTGGCTGCCTTCCCTCAACTCTATGGAAAATATTCTATAGAGCTCTGTGTGCCGACTCGGATACTGTGTGCTCAACAGGGGAGGACCGGGGTGCATCGGCTAGTTCAAGGTCGCGGCGATGGTTGAGTGGAAGCGCACCCTGAGCGCGTTGCTGGCATCAGGGGTTGTCGTATCGTGTGCGCCCTCTGTGTCACCGGATGTGCGACAGTCGCCCAGCGCTGAGACGCCGAATACGGGTCAGCCGCCGAGCCGCCAGACACAAACCGTCAATTGGCCCGACAAGCTGAAGGATTTCCGCTTTCGATGGTCTGCTGAGCCGGGTATTGACCTGTACTCGGGTGCTGCTGTCCCACTGCGCGCGTATGCGGAGTCTTGGCGGGTTGCGCAGATGATGTCCGACATGAGCGCTGCCTACCCCGGATTCCAACGGGCAGTTCCTGCCAACCGTGAACTGACTGACCATTCTCCGCGGGATGCGCCCGCGTACATGTTGACCTTTGTCCGTCCGTCCATGGACGACGAACTCGACGAGATATATGCCGATAAACCGCGCTACGAATCAAAGCGGTTCTACGGCAACGAATATTTTCACATCCTGTCGTTGGATGAGGTCGACGGCGGCTGGCGGGCGTACCTGTGCGACGGGCTGTACGACATGTACCGCGATGGCAAGGACGGCTACAGCCCGGTAACCAGTTTGCGCGGTTGGACCGGACCTCCCAAGGAACCGATGAAGGGCATCCGGGTGTGGCACGTCGAATTGGCAGCCCCCGAGAATTCGGGAGCGAGCGCTCCTCAGAAAGGTGCCAACCCGGCTCCGATGGGCGACGTCTTCTCATCGTGGCGCATCCGAGGTGCGGCTCCCGACAGCAAGTGGGAATCGGCCCCGGGATTCGGCGGCAGCGACTATCACGAGACCTTTGCCGATTTCGAGCGCCGCCGGCAGCAATGTAGCGACCGGATGCCTGACACCCTTGATTCGCGGAATGCCGGCGACCAAACGATCAACAGGAAGCCGGATATGCAGCCCGCAGTGCCTGGCTGGCCGGACGTCACAACGTAGACACGGTTTCTGGATGGATACCGGAGCGGGCCATCGAATCTGACATTTCCGCAGTTCAGACGTGGTGCCCCCGGCAGGATTCGAACCTGCGGCCTTCTGCTCCGGAGGCAGACGCTCTATCCCCTGAGCTACGGGGGCGCGGGCTGAAGATCAGCTGCGCCGATTGGGCTTGCATAGCGTAGCGCATGGCAGCGTGAATACGGATTCGGGGCGCAGGGACCCCAGACCATAGGATGGACCCTCGTGACCCCCGCCGACCTTGCAGAGCTGCTCAAGGCTACTGCCGCCGCAGTGCTGACCGAACACGACCTGGACCCCGCCGCGTTGCCCGACACCGTCACGGTCGAGCGCCCGCGCAACCTTGAGCACGGCGACTACGCGACCAATCTCGCGTTGCAGCTCGGTAAGAAGGTCGGGGTCAATCCGCGCGAGCTGGCCGGCTGGCTGGCCACCGCGCTGGCCGCCGCCGATGGCATCTCCGCCGCCGAGGTCGCCGGACCCGGCTTCGTGAACCTGCGCATCGAGGCGTCGGCGCAGGGGGTCATCGTCACCAACGTGCTGACTGCCGGCGCAACCTACGGCAACTCGACCGAACTGGCCGAGAAGGTCAACCTGGAGTTCGTCTCGGCCAACCCGACCGGGCCCATCCACATCGGCGGCACCCGCTGGGCCGCGGTGGGCGACGCGCTGGGCCGGCTGCTGTCCACCCAGGGCGCCGACGTCACCCGCGAGTACTACTTCAACGACCACGGCGCCCAGATCGACCGGTTCGCCCGCTCACTGGTCGCCGCGGCCAAGGGGGAGCCGGCCCCGGAGGACGGCTACGCCGGCAGCTACATCAACGACATCGCCGCTTCCGTGCTGGCCAAGCGCCCGGATGTGATGAGCCTGCCCGACGATGCGCGGCAGGAAACCTTCCGCGAGATCGGCGTGGACCTGATGTTCGCCCACATCAAGGAATCGCTGCACGAGTTCGGTACCGACTTCGACGTGTACACCCACGAAGACTCGATGCACACCTCCGGTCGGGTCGACCAGGCCATCGCGAAGCTGCGCGAGACCGGCAACATCTACGAGAAGGACGGCGCAACCTGGTTGCGCACCACCGAATTCGGCGACGACAAGGACCGCGTCGTCATCAAGAGTGACGGCAACGCCGCCTACATCGCCGGCGACCTCGCCTACTACCTCGACAAGCGCAAGCGCGGATTCGACCTGTGCATCTACATGCTCGGCGCCGACCACCACGGTTACATCGCGCGTCTGAAGGCAGCCGCCGCGGCGCTCGGGGACAACCCGGACACCGTCGAGGTACTGATCGGCCAGATGGTCAACCTGGTCCGCGACGGCCAGCCGGTCCGGATGAGCAAGCGCGCCGGCACCGTGATCACACTCGACGATCTGGTCGAGGCCATCGGCGTCGACGCCGCGCGTTACTCCCTGATCCGGTCCTCGGTGGACACCCCGATCGACATCGATCTGGCGTTGTGGTCGAGCGCGTCCAACGAAAACCCGGTCTACTACGTGCAATACGCGCATGCGCGGTTGTCCGCGCTGGCCCGCAACGCCGCTGACCTCGGTGTCACCGCCGACACCGCACATCTAGATCTGCTGACCCACGAAAAAGAGGGCATCCTGATCCGCAACCTGGGCGAGTTCCCCCGGGTGCTCAAGGCCGCCGCTGCGCTGCGGGAACCGCACCGGGTGTGCCGGTACCTCGAAGACCTGGCCGGCGACTACCACCGGTTCTACGATGCCTGCCGCGTGCTGCCGCAGGGCGACGAAGACCCAGGGGAGCTCAACTCCGCACGCCTTGCGCTGTGTGAGGCCACCCGCCAGGTGATCGCCAACGGCCTGGCCATCCTGGGTGTCACCGCTCCGGAGCGCATGTGAACGCGCACCCCGCCGGGCCCCGGCACGCTGACGAGCTACACCATGCCGGTGCTCCGGAGAAGCCGCAGAGTCCAGAAGAAGTGATGCTGCTGGCCCCGAATGTGTGGCCACGCAACCTGGTTCGAGGCGATGATGGTGTGGTGTCGATCGCCGGGGTGCCGGTCACCGAATTGGCGGCCGAGTACGGCACCCCGCTGTTCGTGATCGACGAGGACGACTTCCGGTCCCGCTGCCGTGGCATCGCCACGGCTTTCGGCGGTGGTGACTACGTGCACTACGCAGCCAAGGCATTCCTGTGCAGCGAGATCGCCCGCTGGGTCAACGAGGAAGGCCTCTCGCTGGACGTGGCCACCGGGGGAGAGCTGGCGGTGGCCCTGCACGCCGGCTTCCCGCCCGAGCGAATCACTCTGCACGGCAACAACAAATCAGTCACCGAGCTGAGCACCGCGGTCAAGGCCGGAGTCGGGCACGTGGTGGTCGACTCCCTGATCGAGATCGAGCGTTTGAACGACGTCGCCGGGGCGGCGGGCATCCTGCAGGACGTGCTCGTGCGGGTGACCCCGGGCGTTGAGGCCCATACCCACGAGTTCATCTCCACCGCACACGAGGACCAGAAGTTCGGGCTGTCACTGGCCAGCGGCGCGGCGATGGAAGCGGTGCGCAAGGTGTTCGCCACCGACAACTTGCGCCTGGTCGGGTTGCACTGCCATGTCGGCAGCCAAATCTTCGATGTGGCCGGCTTCGAGGTGGCCGCCCACCGGGTGATCGGCCTGCTACGTGACGTGGTGTCGGAGTTCGGTGTCGACAAGACCTCCCAGATGTCGATCATCGACCTCGGTGGTGGTCTCGGCATTTCATATGTGCCACAAGATGATCCACCGCCGATGCAGGAGCTGGCAGACAAGCTCAAAGCCATCGTGCGCAGCGAGTCCGAGGCCGTCGGACTGCCCACACCGAAGCTGGTGGTCGAGCCGGGGCGGGCCATCGCCGGACCGGGCACCATCACCCTCTACGAGGTCGGCACCGTCAAAGATGTGGCGGTCAGCGCCACCGCGCAGCGACGCTACGTCAGCGTGGACGGCGGCATGAGCGACAACATCCGTCCCGCCCTGTACGGCGCCGAGTACGACGCGCGTCTGGTCTCGAGGTTCAGCGATTCGCCGGCAACCCTGGCCCGAATCGTCGGAAAACACTGCGAGACCGGGGACATCATCGTCCGTGACACCTGGGTCTGCGATGACATCGCGCCGGGGGACCTGATGGCAGTCGCCGCGACCGGTGCCTACTGCTACTCGATGTCGAGCCGGTACAACATGCTGTGCCGCCCCGCCGTGGTTGCCGTGAAAGACGGCAAGACGCGGCTGGTGCTCCGTCGGGAAACCGTCGACGATCTCTTGAGCTTGGAGGTAAGTGGTCAATGAGTGAGAAGCCCATCGGCGTAGCGGTATTGGGGCTGGGCAACGTCGGCAGCGAAGTGGTGCGCATCATCAACGAGAGCGCCGCCGATCTCGCGGCCCGCATCGGCGCCCCGCTCGAGGTGCGCGGCATCGGCGTGCGCAAGGTCTCCGGTGACCGCGGCGTGCCCAAGGAGTTGCTCACCGACGACATCGTCGAACTGGTGTCACGCGACGACGTCGACATCGTGGTCGAGTTGATGGGCCCGGTGAAGCCGGCCCGCAAGGCCATCCTGGCCGCCCTCGAGCAGGGCAAGTCGGTGGTCACCGCCAACAAGGCGCTGCTGGCCCAATCCACCGGCGAACTGGCGCAAGCCGCCGAAAAGGCGCGCGTCGACCTGTATTTCGAGGCTGCTGTGGCCGGCGCCATCCCGGTCATCCGCCCACTGACCCAGTCGATGGCCGGTGACACCGTGCTGCGCGTGGCCGGCATCGTCAACGGCACCACCAACTACATCCTGTCCGAGATGGACAGCACCGGAGCCGATTACAGCTCTGCGCTGGCCGATGCCGGCGCACTGGGCTACGCCGAGGCTGATCCCACCGCCGATGTCGAGGGCTATGACGCCGCAGCCAAGGCCGCGATCCTGGCGTCGATCGCCTTCCACACCCGAGTCACCGCCGACGACGTCTACCGCGAAGGCATCACCAAGGTGAGCGCCGCCGACTTCGATTCGGCCCGCGCCCTGGGCTGCACCATCAAACTGCTCGCCATCTGCGAGCGGCTGACCACTGACGAAGGCAAGCAACGGGTTTCAGCCCGTGTCTATCCGGCGCTGGTGCCGTTGACGCACCCGCTGGCTGCGGTCAACGGTGCTTTCAACGCGGTGGTGGTCGAGGCCGAGGCAGCCGGCCGGCTGATGTTCTACGGCCAGGGTGCCGGGGGAGCGCCGACCGCGTCGGCGGTGATGGGCGACGTCGTGATGGCCGCGCGCAACCGGGTCCAGGGTGGCCGTGGTCCGCGCGAATCCAAGTACGCCAAGCTGCCGATCGCACCCATCGGATTCATCCCGACCCGTTACTACGTCAACATGAACGTCTCCGATCGGCCGGGTGTGTTGTCCGCCGTGGCAGCCGAATTCGCCAAGCGCGAGGTCAGCATCGCCGAGGTTCGCCAGGAAGGCATGGTCGACGAAGAGGGGCAGCCGTGTGGCGCCCGCATCGTCGTGGTCACCCACCAGGCCACCGACGCCGCGCTCTCGGAAACCGTCGAGGCGCTGGCCGACCTCGACGTGGTCCAGACCATCAACAGCGTGCTGCGTATGGAAGGAACGAACGCATGAACCCCGGGACGCAAGGAAAGACCAGTGCAGGGCCGGTGCACCGGCCCTGGCCGGGATTGATCGAGGCTTACCGCGATCGGCTGCCGGTCGGCGACAACTGGACGCCGATCACCCTGCTCGAGGGGGGCACGCCGCTCATCCATGCCAAGCGTCTGAGCGAACTCACCGGCTGCACAGTGCATCTCAAGGTCGAGGGCCTCAACCCGACCGGCTCGTTCAAGGACCGTGGCATGACCGTGGCGGTCACCGAGTCACTGGCGCGTGGTCAGCAGGCGGTGCTGTGCGCCTCTACCGGCAACACCTCGGCATCGGCAGCGGCCTACGCCGCCCAGGCCGGTATCACCTGTGCGGTGTTGATCCCGCAGGGCAAGATCGCGATGGGCAAGCTGGCGCAGGCGGTCATGTACGGCGCCAAGATCATTCAGGTCGACGGCAACTTCGACGACTGCCTGGAGCTGGCCCGCAAGATCACCGCCGATTTCCCGACCATCGCGCTGGTGAACTCGGTCAACCCGTACCGCATCGAGGGGCAGAAGACCGCCGCATTCGAGATCGTCGACGCGCTGGGTACCGCCCCCGACGTGCATTCCCTACCGGTGGGCAACGCGGGCAACATCACCGCCTACTGGAAGGGCTACAGCGAGTATCACCGCGACGGCATGTCTGATCGACTGCCGCGCATGCTCGGCACTCAGGCTGCCGGAGCCGCCCCGTTGGTGCTGGGCGAGCCGGTCAAGGAGCCCGAGACCATCGCCACCGCAATCCGGATCGGTTCGCCGGCGTCGTGGTCCGGCGCGGTGGAGGCGCAGCAGCAGTCCAAGGGCCGGTTCCTGGCAGCAACCGACGACGAGATCCTCGCCGCGTATCACCTGATCGCCCGCAGCGAAGGCGTGTTCGTCGAGCCCGCGTCGGCAGCCAGCGTCGCAGGATTGCTCAAGTCGATCGAGGACGGTTGGGTCAAGCGGGGATCGACGGTGGTCTGTACCGTCACCGGCAACGGTCTCAAGGACCCCGACACCGCGCTCAAGGACATGCCCGCTGTCACCGCGGTACCGGTCGATCCGGTTGCCGTCGTCGCGAAGCTCGGACTGGTCTGAGCCTGGTGAACACCACCCTGCCCGCCGGACTCACCGCCACCGCTGTCGTCGCAGCGTCCAGCGCCAACCTCGGCCCAGGTTTCGACAGCCTCGGGCTGGCGTTGAGCCTCTACGACGAGATCATCGTCGAGACAACTGAATCCGGCCTTCGGCTGGAGGTCGAGGGTGAGGGCGCAGGTCAGGTGCCGTTGGATGACACGCACCTGGTCGTGCGAGCCATCGAGGCAGGGTTGGCAGCCACCGGACACCGCGCTGCGGGCCTGATCGTGCGGTGCCGCAACGAAATTCCGCACTCGCGCGGGCTCGGATCCTCGGCCGCGGCGGTTGTCGGTGGGCTCGCAGTGGTCAATGGCCTTGTGGTGCAAGTTGGTTCGGACCCGATGCCCACCGAACAGCTGATTCAACTGTCCAGTGAGTTCGAGGGGCATCCCGACAATGCCGCGGCGGCAGTGCTCGGGGGTGCGGTGGTGTCCTGGACTGAAGCCGACGACGACGGGCGGCCGCACTATCGGGCGGCGTCGGTACGGATACATCCGGACATCCGGCTGTTCCCTGCCGTCCCGCAGCAACGGTCGTCCACCGCCGAGACCCGTGCCGTGTTGCCCGACCAAGTCAGCCACTTCGACGCGCGGTTCAACCTCAGCCGCGCCGCGCTGCTCGTCGTCGCGCTCAGTGAGCGCCCGGATCTGCTGATGTCGGCCACCCAGGACGTGTTGCATCAGCCACAGCGCGCCGCAGCCATGCCGGCCTCGGCGGAATACCTGCAGCTGCTGCGGCGTTATGGGGTGGCAGCGGTGTTGTCCGGGGCCGGGCCTACGGTTCTTGGACTGAGCTCACAGGCGGGACTGCCTGGTGAGGCTGTGGATTACGGCACCGCCAACGGGTTCACCGTCAAGGAAATGTCGGTCGGAGCCGGCGTCCGCTGGACGTCGGGTGTGGCCGCCAGGAGCTGACGATTGAGCAGCGCAGGAAGAAGCAGACACCACACGCCCAACGTTGACGTTGCTTGATTACTTCACCAAAGCGAGTTATTCTCGCTCTCGTCCAGCACTCGCAGGGTCTCTGCCTGCGTCGACACCAGGACGACCACCCAATCTTCTTGTGTTCTACTCGTGGACTGACGGTTCGCCGTATTTCGGCGAATCCTGGCGATCGCCGTTGCGCAGGCGACGGTGTGAGCTACGCGCTCAGCGGTTCAGCTGATCGCGCATCGACCTTTGGGGAACCCTCGCACTACCTGATGAGCGGGGGAAAGAAAGGAACTCCGTGACAGATACGGACCTCTTCACGGCTGACAGCGCCAATGGCGCTGGGGATATACCGCAAGCCGTGACATCTGAAAGCACCGCGACCGCTGACACCGCGGCACCGGCTGCTGCCTCTGCGCCCGGATCGGACACCGCGCGGCGCGCTTCGAGCGCCCGGCCCGCGTCGCTGTCGACCATGGTGCTGCCCGAGCTGCGAGCGCTGGCCAAGGAAATCGGTGTTGAAGGCGCGTCCGGTTTGCGCAAGAGTGAGTTGATCGCAGCTATTCGCGCCCATCGTGGCGAATCCAACGGTGCCACCGAGGCTCCCAAGAACGCTCCCGCCGACGCCCAGCCGGACGCCGGCGCCGAAGCCGCTGAGCAGCCCGCGACCCGTCGTCGTGAGCGACGCGGATCCTCGCGTCAGGCCGGTGCCCCGGCAGCCGACGGCGCCGACGCCGCCAAGAACGACACCGCCGGCGCTGCCGACGAGGCTGTCAAAGCGGAGGCGAAGACCGAGGCCGCCGCCGATGCCGGCACGAAGGACGCGCAGTCTGCCGAGCCGCAGGACAAGCAGGACCGGCCTGCCAAGCAGGACAAGCGCGACCGCCAGGAACGGCGTGAGAAGCGCGAGCAGTCCGAGGGCGACAACAAGGGCGACAACAAAGACAACAAGGGCGACCGCGACCAGAAGCAGGACAAGGGCCAAGGTCGTGAGCAGTCCGACCAGTCCGACGACCAGCAGAATCGCGGCGGCAACTCGTCGTCCGGCGACGACGACGGTGAAGGCCGTCAGGGGCGTCGCGGCCGTCGGTTCCGCGACCGTGACCGTCGCCGCCGCGGCGAGCGTGGTGGCGACGGCGGTAACGAGACCGAGTTGCGCGAGGACGACGTCGTCCAGCCCGTCGCCGGCATCCTCGATGTCCTGGACAACTACGCATTCGTCCGCACGTCGGGCTACCTGGCCGGGCCGAACGACGTCTATGTGTCGATGAACATGGTCCGCAAGAACGGTCTGCGTCGTGGTGACGCGGTCACCGGTGCGGTCCGGGTGCCCCGCGAGGGCGAGGGCGGCGGCAACAACCCGCGGCAGAAGTTCAACCCGCTGGTGCGTCTGGACAGCGTCAACGGTGGTCCGGTCGAGGCGGCCAAGAACCGGCCCGATTTCACCAAGCTGACCCCGCTGTACCCGAACCAGCGGCTGCGCCTGGAGACCACGCCCGAGCGGCTGACCACTCGCGTCATCGACCTGATCATGCCGATCGGTAAGGGACAGCGTGCCCTGATCGTGTCGCCGCCGAAGGCCGGCAAGACCACGATCATGCAGGACATTGCCAACGCGATCACCAAGAACAACCCGGAATGCCACCTGATGGTGGTGCTCGTCGACGAGCGTCCCGAAGAGGTCACCGACATGCAGCGTTCGGTGAAGGGTGAGGTCATCGCCTCGACCTTCGACCGGCCGCCGTCAGACCACACCCAGGCCGCCGAGTTGGCGATCGAGCGGGCCAAGCGCCTGGTCGAGCAGGGCAAGGACGTCGTGGTGCTGTTGGACTCGATCACCCGTCTGGGACGCGCGTACAACAACGCGTCGCCGGCCTCGGGCCGCATCCTGTCCGGTGGTGTGGATTCCACCGCGCTGTACCCGCCGAAGCGGTTCCTCGGCGCCGCCCGCAACATCGAACACGGCGGCTCGCTGACCATCATCGCCACGGCGATGGTCGAGACCGGCTCCACCGGCGACACCGTGATCTTCGAGGAGTTCAAGGGCACGGGCAACGCCGAGCTCAAGCTCGACCGCAAGATCGCCGAGCGCCGGGTGTTCCCCGCGGTCGACGTGAACCCGTCCGGTACCCGCAAGGACGAGCTGCTGCTGTCCCCGGACGAGTTCGCGATCGTGCACAAGCTGCGCCGGGTTCTTTCGGGCCTCGACAGCCACCAGGCCATCGACCTGCTGATGAGCCAGCTGCGCAAGACCAAGAACAACTACGAGTTCCTGGTGCAGGTCTCCAAGACCGCCCCGGGCTCAATGGACGTCGACTAGGCGGCCGCGCGAGCAGACGCGAATGTCCCCATTTCTCTCGGGAAATGGGGACATTCGCGTCTGCTCGGCAGTTAAGCGCGTAGGCCGGGCATGAGGTAGCGCCGAACCTGGGCCAGTACCGCGTCCAGATCACTGGGGTCCAGTGTGTTGCCGGGCACGGTGGCCAGCGAGATCAATACTCGCGCAACCCATTCCGATGCCTCGGAAATGTCGATGTCGGCCCGGACCTCGCCGCGGTCGCGGGCGGCGGCCAGGTACGGCGACCAGAATTCGGCCAGGTCGGGGATCATGCCCTGCACGCCGGCACCGGCACAGGCGGCGAATTCCTCGGGTTCGTCGGTGCGGAGCTTCATCAACACCGCGCCTGGATCGTCGTACGCCCTCAGGCCGTTGCCGACGCCCCAGGCGATCTGGCGGTCCAGGCCGTCGATCTGCTCAAGCATGGCCTGGGCTTCCGACCAGAACGTGTCATTGAGCCGGACGATCACCGCGCCCAGCAACGTCACCTTGTCCGGGAAGTGCCGGTACAGCCAACCGCGGGACACCCCTGCGGCCTCGGCCACCTCCGATACGGTGGTCGCGCGAATCCCCTTGGTCCGCAAGCATTCTTCGGCAGCGTCTATCAGTCGATCTCGCACGCTGCGGGGTGCCGTGGTGCTGGTCAACTGCGGCGTCTCCTGGTCTTTGGATCGGGTCAGGTACATGATTGTGCCAAGGGCGTACCCGTGGCGCCACAACCATGGTAGACAGTTTCGTAATTCTGTTCACCAATCCTTGGGGAATCATCGGATGGCCGAAACGCTGCAGCAGTTGCTCCGCGAGCGCGAAGAAGGGGACACGGTTGCCGTCAAATACGGCGCACGTACCTGGACCTGGCGTGAGCACGTTGCGCAGGCAAAGGCGCAGGCGGCCGCGTTGATCGCGATGGCCGACCCGCAGCGTCCCCTACATGTCGGCACTCTCCTGGGCAACACCCCCGACATGCTGACCGCGCTGGCCGCCGCGGCGCTCGGCGGCTACGTGCTGTGCGGCATCAACAACACCCGTCGCGGCGATGCGCTGGCCCGCGACATCGCCCGCGTCGAATGTCAGGTCGTCCTGGTCGACAACCAGCATCGCGAACTGCTCGACGGCGTCGACCTGCCGGGTGTCACCGTCATCGACGTGTCGGATACTGCCTGGTCGCCGCAGGAACTCACTCCGCACCGCGAGGTCGGGCCCGACGACACCTTCATGATGATCTTCACGTCGGGCACCAGCGGCGAGCCCAAGGCCGTCGAGGTGGCCCATTCCATCGTGCTGTTCTCGGCTGCGGCGCTGGTGCAGCGTTACGACCTCACCGAGGCCGACACCTGTTACCTGGCCATGCCGCTGTTCCACTCGAACGGGGTGTACGCGGGGTGGGGCGTTGCGCTCAGTTCGGGCGCAGCCATGGCACCGGCACAGTTCTCTGCGTCCGGCTTCCTGCCGGACATCCGAAGTTACGGCGCCACCTACATGAACTACGTCGGCAAGCCGCTCGCCTACATCCTGGCCACCGCCGAGCAGTCGGACGATCACGACAACCCGCTGCGAGTGGCGTTCGGCAACGAGGCGGCCGACCGCGACATCGACGAGTTCAGCCGCCGGTTCGGCTGCAGCGTGTGGGACGGCTTCGGTTCCACGGAACTGGCGATCATCATCACCCGCTCCGAGGGAACCCCGCCCGGCAGCGTCGGTCAGGGTTTCCCCGGGGTGGCCATCTACGATCCCGAGACCGTCGAAGAGTGCGCGGTCGCAGAATTTGACGAGACCGGGGCCCTGATCAACGCCGAGGCCGCCACTGGCGAACTGGTCAACACCAACGGCAGCGGGATGTTCCGCGGTTACCACAACGACAAGGGCGCGACCGACGAACGGTTGCGGCACGGCATGTACTGGTCGGGCGACCTGGCCTACCGGGACGCCGACGGCTGGATCTATCTGGCCGGGCGTACGGCGGACTGGATGCGGGTGGACGGTGAGAACATCACCGCGGCACCCATCGAGCGAGTCCTGTTGCGGCAGCCGTTGATCAGCCGGGTGGCGGTCTACCCGGTGCCCGACGAGTTCGTCGGCGATCAGGTCATGGCGGCCATCGTGCTGCGCGACGGCCAGCAGCTCAGGCCCGACGAGTTCGGCGCATTCCTGGCGCAGCAGCAGGACCTGTCACCGAAATCCTGGCCCCGTTACGTCTGGATCGCCGATGACCTGCCCAGCACCGCCACCAACAAGATCCTCAAGCGTGAGCTCGTCGCACTGGGTGCCGATCCGGCCGGGCGGGTGCTCTGGAAGCGCGACGGCACGGCGTACGCGACGCTCTGAGGCGGGAATAGGCCCCGGTCATCGCGCGTTTAGGAGGTTGGCGGTTGACCTGGCATAATGGACCGCCGACCCTCGGTCCCGGTTCACGTCCGCGCACGTGAGCGCTGAACGAGCTCAGAACGATCTACGGGCGACCCGGGCCAACGAATGAAGAGGAACCCATGAAAACAGGCATTCACCCTGAGTATGTCGAGACCACGGTGCACTGTGGTTGCGGCAATACCTTCCAGACCCGCAGCACCAAGCAGACCGGCCAGATCGTGGTCGAGGTCTGCTCGCAGTGCCACCCGTTCTACACCGGCAAGCAGAAGATCCTCGACAGCGGCGGCCGCGTGGCCCGCTTCGAGAAGCGGTACGGCAAGCGCAAGCCTGCCGGTGATCAGGCTGCCGCAGCCGACAAGTAGCTACGTCAACGGCGCCCGATCTGACGCATATGCGTCAGATCTGGGCGCTGTTCTCGTTTGCGGACAGGGTGGGAAGAGGAGGCTGACGTGACAGATACCGCACCCGCGATCGAGGCGCTGCTCGCTGAGCACGCCGACCTGGAGCGCCAGCTCGCCGACCCCAACCTGCACGCCGACGCCGCGGCCGCCCGCAAGGTGGGTCGCCGTTTCGCCCAGATCTCACCCGTCGTCGGTACTTTCCGCAAACTCGAGGCCGCTCGCGGTGACCTGGAAGCCGCCCGCGAGCTCGCGGCCGACGATTCCAGCTTCGCCGACGAGGTGGACGAGCTGACCGCCAAGGTCGCCGAACTCGACGCGCTGCTGACCGACCAGCTGGCTCCGCGTGACCCCCACGACGCCGACGACATCGTGCTGGAGGTCAAATCCGGCGAAGGCGGGGAGGAGTCGGCGCTGTTCGCCGCCGACTTGGCCCGCATGTACATCCGGTACGCCGAGCGGCACGGCTGGACGGTCACCGTCCTGGACGAGACGTGGTCTGACCTCGGCGGCTACAAGGACGCCACCATCACCATCGCCGGCAAGGGCGATTCGGCAGACGGCGTGTGGTCGCGGATGAAATTCGAAGGTGGCGTTCACCGGGTTCAGCGGGTGCCCGTCACCGAATCGCAGGGACGCGTGCACACCTCGGCGGCCGGCGTCCTGGTGTACCCGGAGCCCGACGAGGTCGAACAGGTCCAGATCGACGAGTCGGACCTGCGCATCGACGTCTACCGGTCCTCGGGTAAAGGCGGCCAGGGGGTGAACACCACCGACTCGGCGGTGCGCATCACCCACCTGCCTACCGGGATCGTCGTCACCTGCCAGAACGAGCGATCACAGCTGCAGAACAAGGCCCGTGCCATGCAGGTGCTGGCCGCCCGGCTGCAGGCACTCGCCGAGGAACAGGCGTCCGCCGATGCCTCCGCGGACCGGGCCAGCCAGATCCGCACCGTCGACCGCAGCGAGCGGATCAGGACGTACAACTTCCCCGAGAACCGCATCGCCGACCACCGCATCAATTTCAAGGCGCACAACCTCGACCAGGTTCTCGACGGCGACATGGACGCGCTGCTCGACGCGCTGGGCGCCGCCGACAAGCAGGCTCGGCTGCAGCAGGAGTCATGACACCGCTGCGGCAGGCGATCGAGGCCGCAGCAGCACGCCTGGCCGCCGCCGGCGTCGCCTCCCCGCGCATCGATGCCGAACTGCTGGCCGCGCACGTCGCGGGCGTCGAGCGCAGCAGGCTCATGTTCCTCGACGAGCCCGACGAACAATTCCAGCAGTCCTACGACGAACTCGTGGGTGCCCGGTCCCGCCGGATTCCCCTGCAACACCTTCTCGGCACCGCACCGTTCGGTCCGTTGACGCTCACAGTCGGTCCCGGTGTGTTCATTCCCCGGCCGGAGACCGAAGCCCTGTTGGAATGGGCTTGCGCGCAACAACTTCCGGAGAAGCCGCTGATCGTCGACTTGTGCACCGGGTCGGGTGCCTTGGCGTTGGGGCTGGCCGCGCGGTGGCCCGCTGCCCGCGTACTGGCAGTCGAGAACTCGCCTGCGGCGCTGGATTTTGCGCGGCGCAACGCCGCCGGGACGCACGTGGAGGTACTGGACGCCGACGTCACCACCGCAGGTCTGCTGCCCGAACTCGATGCCCGGGTGGACCTGCTGGTATCGAACCCGCCCTACATCCCCGAGGCTGCGGATCTGGAACCCGAAGTAGCCGAACACGATCCCGCGTCCGCGTTGTTCGGCGGCCCCGACGGCATGGCGGTGATCCGCCCGATCGTCACGTTGGCTGCCCGGTGGTTGCGTGACGGCGCGCCCTGCGCCGTCGAGCACGACGACACCACATCCGATCTGACCGTCGCGACCTTCGCCCGGGACGGACATTTCGGCGGGATCACCGCGCGCCGTGACCTGGCCGGGCGACCCCGCTTTGTCACCGCCACCCGTGTTGGGCGAAGCTGAATTGATGCGCGAACCGACGGGGGAGCCGACATGACGATTTTCGATTGCAGCGACGCCGACCAGCGTGCGACCGGTATCGCCTCGGCGGTCAGCGCCGTCAAGGGCGGCCGCCTCGTGGTGATGCCGACCGACACGGTCTACGGCATCGGTGCCGACGCGTTCGACTCGGAGGCGGTTGGTGCCCTGCTGGCCGCCAAGGGGCGGGGCCGCAACATGCCGGTCGGTGTGTTCGTCGGTTCGTGGAACACCATCGACGGGCTGGTCTACTCGGTGCCGCCGGCTGCCCGCGAACTGATCCGGGCGTTCTGGCCCGGCGCCCTGAGCCTGGTGGTCACACAAGCACCGTCGTTGCAGTGGGATCTCGGCGACGCCAACGGCAGCGTCATGTTGCGGATGCCGTTGCACCCGGTAGCCATCGAGCTGCTGCGAGAAGTCGGCCCCATGGCCCAGTCCAGTGCCAACGTCTCGGGCCAGCCCGCCGCGGTGACCGCAGCCCAAGCGCACGAGCAACTCGGCGACAAGGTCGAGGTGTATCTCGACGGCGGCCCTGCCGAGCAACAGTCCGCGTCCACCATCGTCGACCTCACCGGCGCCCAGCCCCGCATCCTGCGGACCGGCCCGATCAGCGCGGCGGACATCGCCAGGGTCGTCGGCGTGGAAACGTCCACGCTCACAACAACACCTACGGAGTGATCTCAGCGTGCTGCAGTACGGTTCATCGGTGATGTCGGCCGGTGACGCAGTGATCCCCGCGGTCAATACCGGCCTGCTCGCACTGTCTGACCGGGGTGCCGGTGTGCCGCTGCGTGAGCTGGCGCTGGTGGGCCTGACCGCCGCGATCATCACGTACTTCGCCACCGGCTGGGTACGCGCGCTGGCCATCAGGATCGGCGCCGTGGCCTACCCGCGGGAACGCGATGTCCACGTACAGCCCATCCCGCGGATGGGCGGACTGGCCATGTACATCGGGGTGGCCGCGGCGGTGCTGCTGGCCTCCCAACTGCCGGCACTGACCCGAGGTTTCGTCTACTCGACCGGCATGCCCGCCGTGGTGGTGGCAGGCGGGCTGATCATGGCGATCGGGTTGATCGACGACCGGTGGGGGCTGGACGCGCTGACGAAGTTCGCCGGCCAGATCACCGCGGCCAGCGTGCTGGTCACCATGGGTGTGGCCTGGAGTGTGCTCTACATCCCGATCGGGGGAGTGGGCACCATCGTGCTCGACCAGGTGTCGTCGATCCTGTTGACGCTGGCGCTCACGGTTTCGATCGTCAACGCGATGAACTTCGTCGACGGGCTGGACGGGCTGGCCGCCGGGCTCGGGCTGATCACCGCCCTGGCCATCTGCATCTTTTCGGTCGGGCTGTTGCGCGATCACGGCGGCGACGTCCTGTTCTACCCGCCCGCGGTGATCTCGGTGGTGCTGGCCGGGGCCTGTCTGGGCTTCCTGCCGCACAACTTCCACCGGGCCAAGATCTTCATGGGTGACTCGGGGTCGATGCTGATCGGTCTCATGCTGGGCGCGGCGTCGACGACGGCCGCCGGGCCGATCTCGCAGAACGCTTACGGTGCCCGCGACGTCTTCGCGCTGATGTCGCCGTTCCTCCTGGTGATCGCCGTGATGCTGGTGCCTGCGCTCGACACCTTGCTGGCCATCGTGCGGCGCACCCGAGCCGGCCGCAGCCCGCTCAGTCCCGACAAGATGCATCTGCATCACCGGTTGCTGCAGATCGGACATTCGCATCGGCGCGCCGTGCTGCTGATCTACCTGTGGGTGGGCATCATCGCCTTCGGTGCCGCGGCGACGATCTTCTTCGATCCGCGCTACACAGGAGCAGTCGTCGTAGCGGCGATTCTGGTGGCGATCGTGGTGACGCTGATTCCGTTGTTGCAACGCGGGGGCGAGGCGTCAGAGGACTAGGACCGGGCGAAGTACGACGAAAAGTAGTAGGCCTCGTTTAGGGGTGCCTACCATGTGTTAGGGTGCTGCCAGAACCCGAAAAACCTCGCGGGTTGCCGGCCCGGCCCGTCGGTTCGACGAACCGTTAGGTGCCGATCAACGACCGACAAAGGGAGCTACCCCGTGGGTGATTCGAGCCCGCCCGCCGCCCTCCGATATTCTCGGCGGGCACGCACAGGGTTTTGCCAGGGGGTAGCAACCGTTGGCATCACCGAGGGTGCAGCTTTTCGTGACAGCGGGATTGGGGTGAAGCGGTGACGACACCAGCGCAAGACGCGCCGTTGGTGTTCCCGTCAGTGGCGTTCCGGCCGCTGCGTCTCCTGATCGTTTGCCTCGCACTGACCGCGCTGGCAGTGGTGGCTGCCGCATTCACCGGAAACATTCTCTTCGGCGTCTTCTTCGGTGTCGGCCTGGCTCTCGGCTTGGTCAACGCCCTGCTGGTGCGCCGCGCCGTCGAAGCGATCACGGCCGAAGACCACCCGCTCAAGAAGAAGATGGCCGTCAACTCCGCTACACGGCTGCTGATCATCACCGCGATCGCTCTCGGCATCGCATTTGTCTTCAAAACCTCGGGCGGCATCGCGGTGCTGTTCGGGCTGGCGATTTTCCAGGCTCTGCTGGTGATGAGCACCAGCATCCCCGTGCTGCGGAAGATCCGCTCGAACGGCCTGGATGTCTTGGATACGGAATCGAAGGGTTGAGCTGACCTAAATGACTCAGACGACGACCGTGCTCGCCGCCGAAGAGGGTGGCGCCGCCATCCACGTCGGCCACCACACGATGGTGTTCGAGCTGTTCGGGATGACGTTCAACGGTGACACCATCCTGGCCACCGCGATCACCGCGGTGATCGTGATCGCGCTGGCATTCGTCCTTCGCGCCAAGGTCACCTCGACCGGCGTGCCGGGCGGCGTGCAGCTGTTCTGGGAGGCCCTGACCATCCAGATGCGCGGCCAGATCGAGAGTTCGATCGGCATGAAGGTCGCGCCGTTCGTGCTGCCGCTGGCGGTGGCGCTGTTCTCGTTCATCCTCATCTCCAACTGGCTTGCCGTTCTACCCCTGCAGTACGGCGGGGCCGACGGCGCAGCCGCGGAGTGGTACAAGCCGCCGGCCTCCGACATCAACTTCGTGCTGGCCCTGGCGTTGTTCGTGTTCGTCTGCTACCACGCGGCCGGCATCTGGCGCCGCGGTATCCTCGGCCACCCGAAGCAGCTGCTCAAGGGGCACGTCACCGCGCTGATGCCGATCAACATCGTCGAGGAACTCGCCAAGCCGATCTCGCTGGCCCTCCGTCTTTTCGGCAACATCTTCGCCGGCGGCATCCTGGTCGCGCTGATCGCGATGTTCCCCTGGTACATCCAGTGGGCACCCAACGCCATCTGGAAGACCTTCGACCTGTTCGTCGGCCTGATCCAGGCCTTCATCTTCTCGCTGCTGACGATCCTGTACTTCAGCCAGTCGATGGAGCTCGAGCACGATGATCATTAAGCCCACTGATCCGCATATCTGACCCCTACAACCGCATCACACGAACCTCTGGCGGCAACATTTTTTGGGCCACCAGTTATCAAGGAGGATAAAAGGAATGGAACTCGACCCCAACGCCCTCATCACGGCCGGCGCGCTGATCGGTGGCGGTTTGATCATGGGCGGCGGCGCCATCGGCGCCGGTATCGGTGACGGTATCGCGGGTAACGCGCTGATCTCGGGCATCGCCCGTCAGCCCGAGGCCCAGGGCCGGCTGTTCACCCCGTTCTTCATCACCGTCGGTCTGGTGGAGGCCGCGTACTTCATCAACCTGGCCTTCATGGCGCTGTTCGTCTTCGCCACGCCGGGCCTGCAGTAGTCCGTCAGCATGGGTGAACTGACACTCCTCGCAGCGGAGGAAGGCGGTGGGGGCCAGAGCAACTTCCTGGTCCCCAACGGCACCTTCTTCGCGGTGCTGATCATCTTCTTGATCACGCTGGCCGTGATCTGGAAATGGGTTGTGCCACCGGTCGGCAAGGTGCTGGCAGAGCGCGAAGCGATGCTGGCGAAGACCGCCGCCGACAATCGGAAGTCGGCCGAGCAGGTGGCCGCGGCGCAGGCCGACTATGACGAGGCGATGGCCGGGGCACGTGCCGAGGCGTCGGCCATCCGCGACGAGGCCCGTGCCGCGGGCCGCGAGGTGGTCGATGCCAAGCGAGCCGAGGCCGGGTCCGTAGTGGCCGAGCAAGTGCGCCAGGCCGATGAGCAGCTCGCTGCCCAGAGTGCCGAGGTGCGGTCGGGTCTGGAGTCGTCGGTGGACGGGCTCTCGCAGACCTTGGCCAACCGAATTTTGGGCGTCGACGTGAAATCAGGTGGGACGCAGTAGATGTCGATATTTATCGGGCAGCTGATCGGCTTTGCCGTCATCGCTTTCATCATCATCAAGTGGGTGGTGCCTCCGGTGCGGAACCTGATGCAGAAGCAACAGGAAGCCGTGCGGGTGGCCCTCGCAGAGAGCGCTGAGGCGGCGAAGAGACTCGCCGAGGCCGATGACATGCACGCCAAGGCACTCGCCGACGCCAAGGCCGAATCGGCCAAGGTGACCGACGAGGCCACGCAGGACTCTGAGCGGATCACCGCTCAGCTGGCCGAGCAGGCGGGCACGGAGGCCGAGCGGATCAAGACGCAGGGTGCTCAGCAGGTTCAGCTGATGCGCCAGCAGCTCATCCGCCAGCTGCGGACCGGTCTGGGATCGGAGTCGGTCGCCAAGGCCGACGCCTTGGTGCGCGCACATGTCGCCGATCCGGCCGCGCAGGCGGCCACCGTCGACCGGTTCCTGGCCGAGCTGGACCAGATGGCTCCGTCGGCCGCGGTGATCGACACCGCCGCGACGGCCAAGCTGCGCGCGGCCAGCCGTGAGTCGCTGGCGATCGTGGTCGACAAGTTCGACTCGGTCGCGGGCGGCCTGGACGCGTCCGGGCTGACCACGCTCGCCGATGATCTGAGCTCGGTGGCCAAGCTGCTGGTGTCGGAGTCGGCGCTCGCCAAGCACCTGGCCGAGCCGGCTGACGACACCGCCCCCAAGGTGCAGCTGCTGGAGCGTCTGCTGTCCGGCAAGGTCGGCGACACCGCGCTGGACGTGCTGCGGACTGCCGTCTCGCAGCGTTGGTCGATCGAATCGAACCTGGTCGACGCCATTGAACATGCCGCACGCCTGGCGCTGCTCAAGCGCGCCGAGACCGCAGGTGAAGTCGACGAGGTGGAGGACCAGCTGTTCCGGTTCGGCCGTCTGCTCGACACCGAGCCCAAGCTCTCGGCCCTGCTGAGTGACTACACCACACCGGCTGAGGGCCGAGTTGCCTTGCTGGACAAGGTGCTTGGCGGCAACACGGGTGTGAACGGAACCGCAGCGGCACTGCTGACCCAGACTGTGGGCCTGCTGCGCGGGGAGCGCGCCGACGAGGCGGTCATCGACCTCGCCGAGCTCGCGGTGGCCCGCCGTGGCGAGGTGGTCGCGCACGTGACCGCCGCGGCCGACCTCTCCGATGCCCAGCGGACCCGGCTGTCGGAGGTGCTCACCCGCATCTACGGCCAACCGGTTTCGGTGCAGTTGCACGTCGACCCGGAACTGCTCGGTGGTCTGTCGATCACCGTCGGTGACGAAGTGATCGACGGCTCCATCGCATCCCGTCTGACCGCCGCTGCGACACAGCTGCCGGACTGATAACCCCCACGAACCACCCCAAGAACAAGGTAGGAAGACGAAAAACCATGGCAGAGTTGACAATCTCGGCTGCTGATATCGAAGGTGCCATCGAGGATTACGTATCCTCGTTTTCCGCCGACACCGAGCGTGAAGAGATCGGCACCGTCGTCGACGCCGGTGACGGCATCGCTCACGTCGAGGGCCTGCCCTCGGTCATGACCCAGGAACTCCTTGAGTTCCCGGGCGGTGTGTTGGGTGTGGCGCTCAACCTCGACGAGCACAGCGTCGGCGCGGTGATCCTGGGTGAGTTCGAGAAGATCGAAGAGGGCCAGCAGGTCAAGCGCACCGGCGAGGTGCTCTCGGTGCCCGTCGGTGACGCCTTCCTCGGCCGCGTCGTCAACCCGCTGGGCCAGCCGATCGACGGCCAGGGCGACATCGAGGCCGAGGAGCGCCGTGCGCTCGAGCTGCAGGCCCCCTCGGTGGTGCAGCGCCAGAGCGTGTCCGAGCCGCTGCAGACCGGTGTCAAGGCGGTCGACGCCATGACCCCGATCGGTCGCGGTCAGCGTCAGCTGATCATCGGTGACCGCAAGACCGGCAAGACCGCGCTCTGCGTCGACACCATCCTCAACCAGCGTGAGGCCTGGGAGACCGGCGACCCCAAGCAGCAGGTGCGCTGCGTGTACGTCGCCGTCGGCCAGAAGGGTTCCACCATCGCCAGCGTGAAGCGCGCGCTGGAAGAGGGTGGCGCCATGGAGTACACCACCATCGTCGCGGCCCCGGCTTCGGACGCGGCCGGCTTCAAATGGCTGGCTCCCTACACCGGTTCGGCCATCGGCCAGCACTGGATGTACAACGGCAAGCACGTGCTGATCGTCTTCGACGACCTGACCAAGCAGGCCGAGGCCTACCGCGCCATCTCGCTGCTGCTGCGCCGCCCGCCGGGCCGCGAGGCTTACCCGGGTGACGTCTTCTACCTGCACTCGCGTCTGCTGGAACGTTGCGCGAAGCTGTCCGACGAGCTCGGCGGTGGTTCGATGACCGGCCTGCCGATCATCGAGACCAAGGCCAACGACATCTCGGCCTACATCCCGACCAACGTCATCTCCATCACCGACGGTCAGTGCTTCCTGGAGTCCGACCTGTTCAACCAGGGTGTGCGCCCGGCCGTCAACGTCGGTGTGTCGGTGTCCCGCGTCGGTGGTGCCGCTCAGATCAAGGCGATGAAAGAGGTTGCCGGCTCGCTGCGTCTGGACCTGTCGCAGTACCGCGAGTTGGAGGCCTTCGCGGCCTTCGCCTCGGATCTGGACGCCGCGTCGAAGGCTCAGCTGGACCGCGGTGTGCGTCTGGTCGAGCTGCTCAAGCAGCCGCAGTACAGCCCGCTGGCCGTCGAGGATCAGGTTGTCGCGATCTTCCTCGGTACCCAGGGCCACCTCGACTCCGTTCCGGCCGAGGACGTGACCCGCTTCGTCGACGAACTGCTGGAGCACGTGAAGGCCAGCCACGCCGACATCCTCAAGGGCATCAAGGAGTCCAAGAAGCTCTCCGAGGAGAACGAGGAGAAGCTGGTCTCGGTCATCAACGATTTCAAGAAGGGCTTCGCCGCCTCTGACGGCAGCTCCGTTGTGGTCAACGAAGCTGACGCCGAGGCGCTGGATCCCGAGGACCTTGAGAAGGAATCGGTCAAGGTCCGCAAGCCGGCACCCAAGAAGGCCTAGGTAACCAATGGCAGCCACACTTCGCGAGCTACGCGGGCGTATCCGCTCCGCCTCGTCGATCAAGAAGATCACGAAGGCGCAGGAGCTGATCGCCACGTCGCGGATCGCCAAGGCGCAGGCCCGAGTCGATGCGGCTCGGCCCTACTCCACCGAGATCACCAACATGCTCACCGAGCTGGCCGGGGCCAGCGCGCTGGATCACCCGTTGCTCGTCGAGCGGGAGAACGCCAAGCGGGCCGGTGTGCTGGTGGTGTCCTCGGACCGCGGTCTCTGCGGCGGTTACAACGCCAACGTGCTGCGCCGGGCAGAAGAACTCTTCTCGCTGCTGCGGGAAGAGGGCAAGAACCCGGTGCTCTACGTCGTCGGCCGGAAAGCTCTGGGCTACTACAGCTTCCGGCAGCGCACGGTGACCGAGTCGTGGACCGGTTTCTCCGAGCGGCCCACCTACGAGGACGCCAAGGCGATCGCCGAAACCCTGGTGACGGCGTTCATGTCCGGCGCCGACGACGACGGCGACGACGTGGGAGCCGACGGCATCCTCGGAGTCGACGAACTGCACATCGTCTCCACCGAGTTCCGGTCCATGCTTTCGCAGACCGCCAACGCGCTGCGCATCGCACCGATGGTGGTCGAGTACGTCGGGGAGGCCGAAACCGGTCCGCACACGCTGTATTCGTTCGAGCCGGGCGCCGAGACCCTGTTCGACGCGCTGCTGCCGCGCTACATCGCCACCCGCGTGTACGCGGCGCTGCTGGAGGCAGCGGCCTCGGAGTCGGCTTCGCGCCGGCGCGCCATGAAGTCGGCCACCGACAACGCCGACGAACTGATCAAGGGACTCACGCTCGCGGCCAACCGCGAACGTCAGGCACAGATCACCCAGGAAATCAGCGAGATCGTGGGCGGCGCCAACGCGCTGGCCGACGCGCGCTAGCCGGACCAAAGACGAAAGCCTCGTAGGAAAGCGAAGAGAGAATGACTGCTACTGCAGAGAAGACGGCGGGCCGCGTAGTCCGCATCACCGGCCCGGTGGTGGACGTGGAGTTCCCGCGCGGCGCGGTGCCCGAACTGTTCAACGCGCTGCACGCCGAGATCACGTTCGGTGCCCTGGCCAAGACCCTGACGCTTGAGGTTGCCCAGCACCTCGGCGACAACCTGGTGCGCTGCGTCTCCATGCAGCCCACCGACGGCCTGGTCCGTGGCGTCGAGGTGTCCGACACCGGCGCCTCGATCTCGGTCCCGGTCGGCGACGGCGTCAAGGGCCACGTGTTCAACGCCCTCGGTGACTGCCTCGACAATCCGGGCTACGGCAAGGACTTCGAGCACTGGTCGATCCACCGCAAGCCGCCGGCCTTCGCCGACCTGGAGCCCCGCACCGAGATGCTGGAGACCGGTCTGAAGGTCGTCGACCTGCTCACCCCGTACGTGCGCGGCGGCAAGATCGCCCTGTTCGGTGGTGCCGGTGTGGGTAAGACGGTTCTGATCCAGGAGATGATCAACCGCATCGCCCGCAACTTCGGTGGTACTTCGGTGTTCGCCGGCGTGGGTGAGCGCACCCGTGAGGGTAACGACCTGTGGGTCGAGCTCGCCGACGCGAACGTGCTGAAGGACACCGCGCTGGTGTTCGGTCAGATGGACGAGCCGCCAGGCACCCGTATGCGCGTCGCGCTGTCGGCCCTGACCATGGCCGAGTTCTTCCGCGACGAGCAGGGCCAGGACGTGCTGCTGTTCATCGACAACATCTTCCGGTTCACCCAGGCCGGTTCCGAGGTTTCGACCCTGCTGGGTCGTATGCCTTCGGCCGTGGGTTACCAGCCGACGCTGGCCGACGAGATGGGCGAGCTGCAGGAGCGCATCACCTCGACCCGAGGCCGCTCCATCACCTCGATGCAGGCCGTCTACGTGCCCGCCGACGACTACACCGACCCGGCGCCGGCCACCACGTTCGCCCACCTGGACGCCACCACGGAGCTCTCGCGTGCGGTGTTCTCCAAGGGCATCTTCCCCGCGGTGGACCCGCTGGCGTCGTCCTCGACGATCCTGCACCCCAGCATCGTCGGCGACGAGCACTACCGCGTCGCCCAGGAAGTCATCCGAATCCTGCAGCGCTACAAGGATCTCCAGGACATCATCGCCATCCTCGGTATCGACGAGCTGTCGGAAGAGGACAAGGTTCTGGTGTACCGCGCCCGCAAGATCGAGCGCTTCCTGAGCCAGAACATGATGGCGGCCGAGCAGTTCACCGGCCAGCCGGGTTCGACCGTGCCGCTCAAGGAGACCATCGAGGCCTTCGACAAGCTGGCCAAGGGCGAGTTCGATCACCTGCCCGAGCAGGCGTTCTTCCTCATCGGTGGTCTGGACGACCTGGCGAAGAAGGCCGAGAGCCTCGGCGCGAAGCTGTGACGGTAGTTCTCCGGCGAGAGGTGGTGTGGAATGGCTGATTTGAACGTTGAGATCGTCGCCGTCGAGCGTGAGCTCTGGTCCGGCACCGCTACGTTCGTCTTCACCCGGACCACCGCTGGTGAGATTGGCATCCTGCCGCGCCACATTCCGTTGGTGGCACAGCTCGTCGACGATGCCATGGTGCGGGTCGAGCGGGAAGGCGAGGACGATCTGCGCATCGCCGTTGACGGCGGGTTCCTGTCGGTGACCGAGGAGACGGTCCGGATCCTGGTGGAGAACGCTCAGTTCGAATCCGAGATCAACGCCGACTCGGCCAAGCAGGACGCGGAGTCCGACGACGAGCAGACAGCGGCATGGGGCCGGGCGCGTCTGCGCGCTCTGGGCCAGATCGACTGACGACAGAGACGACAGATGAGCGCGCCCATGATCGGCATGGTCGCGCTCATCTGCGTTCTGCTACTGGCTGTCGGTGCCCTGAGCTACCGATTGTGGAAGTTGCGTCAGGTCGGCGGAACCGCGGGCATCCTGCGAGACTTTCCGGCCGAAGGCGGCCACGGCTGGCGTCACGGCGTGATGCGCTACCGCGGCGGGGAGGCAGGCTTCTACCGGCTGTCCAGCATGCGGTGGTGGCCCGACCGGCGACTGAGTCGCCGGGGACTGGAAGTGGTGTCGCGCCGCGCCCCGCGTGGCGACGAGTTCGACATCATGACCGATGCAACGGTCGTTCTCGAACTCCGCGACAACAGCCCCGAACGCCGGCGAGGCTACGAGATCGCCTTGGATCGGGGCGCCTTGACCGCATTCACGTCTTGGCTTGAGTCCCGGCCGTCGCCGCGGGCCCGGCGACGGAATTACTGACCCGTACCGGGTTTCCAGAGCACGTCCCCATCCGGGTTCGCCACCCGCGACAGGATGAACAGCAGATCCGACAGCCGGTTGAGGTACTTCGCCGGCAGGACACTGACCGAATCCCCGTGTTCCTGTACGGCGATCCATGCCGACCGCTCAGCTCTGCGGGCCACGGTCCGTGCGACGTGCAACAGGGCCGAGAGCGAACTGCCGCCGGGAAGGATGAACGAACTCAGCGCGGGGAGGGCCTCGTTGAACTCGTCGCACCACTTCTCGAGTCGGTCGATGTAGGTCTGAGAAATTCGCAGCGGTGGGTGCTCGGGGTTTTCCACGACGGGCGTGGACAGATCTGCACCGGCGTCGAACAGGTCGTTTTGAATCTGCCTGAGCACTGCCAGGATTTGCTGATCGGGCTCGCCGAGGGCTACTGCAACCCCGATCGCGGCGTTGACTTCGTCACAGTCGGCGTAGGCCGCCAATCTCGAATCATTCTTCGAAACCCTGCTGAAGTCGCTCAGTCCTGTCGTGCCGTCGTCGCCGGTGCGGGTATAGATACGGGTGAGATGAACCGCCATAGCTGAACCGTACCGGGCTTGCGGACGCGGCGGCCGGGCCCGCCGGATCTGTCCGAGCAGGCGGAAAGTCGACGGCGGGCTGTTTACACTGACCGGCGTGAGCGAGCGTTTCTTGGTGACCGGAGGGAACCGGTTATCAGGCGAAGTTGCTGTCGGTGGCGCGAAGAACAGTGTGCTGAAACTGATGGCAGCCTCGTTGCTGGCCGAGGGCACCAGCACCATCACCAACTGCCCCGACATCCTTGATGTGCCGCTGATGGCCGAGGTATTGCGAGGGCTGGGGGCCACCGTCGAGTTGGACGGTGACACGGTGCGCATCACGTCACCCGACGAACCCAAGTACGACGCAGATTTCGCGGCGGTCCGGCAGTTCCGTGCCTCGGTGTGTGTACTCGGCCCACTGGTCGGCCGGTGCAAGAAGGCGAAAGTCGCGCTTCCCGGCGGCGACGCCATCGGGTCGCGGCCGCTGGACATGCACCAGGCTGGGCTCCGCCAACTGGGAGCCACCTGCAATATCGAGCACGGCTGTGTGGTGGCCGAAGCTGATCACCTGCGGGGTGCCGAGATCCAACTGGAGTTCCCGTCAGTGGGGGCGACCGAGAACATCCTGATGGCCGCGGTGCTGGCCGAGGGCGTCACCACCATCCACAACGCGGCACGCGAGCCCGACATCGTCGACATCTGCGCGATGCTCAATCAGATGGGCGCCAAGGTCAGCGGCGCTGGGACGTCGACCCTGACGATCACCGGCGTCGACCGGCTCTATCCCACCGAGCATCGAGTGATCGGTGACCGGATCGTCGCGGCAACCTGGGGGATCGCCGCGGCGATGACGCGCGGCGACATTTCGGTGACCGGCGTAGACCCGCAGCACCTACAGCTGGTTCTCCACAAGCTGCATGACGCAGGCGCGACAGTGACCCAGAACGACGACGGTTTCCGGGTGGTGCAGTACGAGCGACCCAAGGCGGTGAACGTCGCGACGCTGCCCTTCCCCGGGTTTCCGACCGACCTGCAGCCGATGGCGATCGGTCTGGCCTCGGTGGCTGACGGCACGTCGATGATCACCGAGAACGTGTTCGAAGCTCGCTTCCGGTTCGTCGAGGAGATGATCCGGCTGGGTGCTGATGCGCGAACCGACGGGCACCACGCTGTGGTGCGGGGGATCCCGCAGCTTTCGAGTGCCCCGGTGTGGTCCTCGGATATCCGTGCCGGCGCCGGCCTGGTGCTCGCCGGGCTGGTCGCCGACGGTGAGACCGAGGTGCACGACGTATTCCACATCGATCGCGGATATCCGTTGTTCGTGGAAAACCTGTTGAGCCTCGGAGCGGAGATCGAGAGGGTAGGCTCCTAGGCAGCACGTTCGAGTCTCGCTTTAAGCCTCGAAATCGCGCTGACCAGCTGATTTGACCTCAAAGGCTGGCGCGCGCTAATCTTTTGAAGTCGCCGCGGAGCGGGGAAAACCCCCGGGGCCAGAGCGACTTGACAAGCCAGCCGAGAACGTACTAAGCTGGCGAGGTTGCCTCAGACCGGATGAAATAAGCCAGGATGAAGCAACTTGACTTGCCGGCAAAGTTCCAATTAAGCTGGTGGGGTTGCCCCAAAACAGGGTGACAAAGCGGAAAAGTCTGTTGTTTGAGAACTCAATAGTGTGTTTGGTGGTTTTTGTTTGTTGTTTTTTGCCATTCATCTTGGGGGACTCCCCGTCTTCCGTTCTTGGTGGGTGGTTTTGTTTTTTTGATGCCAGTTTGTTTGG